>NVXB01000089.1 GCA_002746425.1 Hyphomicrobiales bacterium
GTGATGTGGGTGGGTATGATTTCTTCGCCCATTTCCTGGCTTCCCGAGGCTATGCCGTTCTCCAACCGAATTTCCGGGGATCAAGTGGATATGGCTATCAATGGCGACAGGCAGGTTTTGGAGAATGGGGCACAGGTATCATGCAACATGATCTTACCGACGTGGCCCAAAACCTCATCGAAAGAGGTTTCGCCGATCCAGACCGAATTTGCATAGTAGGTGCCAGTTATGGAGGCTATGCGGCCCTTGCAGCAGCGGCATTCACGCCAGATCAATTCACCTGCGCAATCGCTATTGCACCGGTGACAGATATTAGCATGCACATCCGATACTTGACTGATCGTACAGGGCGCAGCCATTCAGCCATCACCCGGTTTCAGGAAATGATCACCGAAACTGCGTGGGGCCATGTCTGGTCCGGCTCTAATGTGAGCGACCGCGAGCGCTCGATGATGACCATCGCCTTGCTGGCCGGTTTGGGCCATGAGGAAGAGTTGGCCATGCATATCCGCTCTACAGCAAATACYGGCGCGAGCATGGACGATGTGCGCGAAGCGCTGATGCATGTGGCGATTTATGCGGGCGTTCCGGCGGCAAATACCGCCTTTCGCATCGCAAAACAGACTTACGCAAAAATGGAATCAAACAGTTGAACGGCAAGGACCAAGCCGTAAGGGAGGTTAACATTGGCTGACAATAACAAACCTGAAACCGGGGCTTTTTTCCCGCGCGAYCGCGAGTGGCACCCCAAAGCYTTCACGCCGGGCTAYAARACATCTGTTGTGCGCTCTCCGCAGCGTGCGCATATCTCCTTTGGYAACACCATCAGCGAAATGACCGGGCCTGTRTTTGGCCATGATCTGCTGGGTGATCTGGAYAATGATCTGATCCTCAATTTTGCYAAGCCGGGCGAAAGCGCCATTGGCCAACGCATTGTGGTGTATGGCCGTGTGCTTGATGAGCGCGGCGTTGGYGTTCCAGGYGCTCTTGTTGAGTTCTGGCAAGCTAATGCTGGTGGCCGTTATCGCCACAAAAAAGARACCTATCTGGCCGCGATTGACCCCAATTTTGGTGGCTGTGGCCGTACMATYACCGCAGAAGATGGCTCYTACAGCTTCCGYACCGTGCAGCCGGGCGCATATCCTTGGCCAAATGGCGTCAATGAYTGGCGTCCTGCCCACATTCACTTTTCGCTGTTTGGYGCAGGCTTTGCCCAGCGCTTGATTACGCAGATGTATTTTGAGGGCGATCCGATGATTGCCCARTGTCCGATTGTGCAAACAATCAATGATCCTGATGCCATCAGCCAGCTCACCGCTGCGYTGGATATGAGYAACACCATTCCCATGGATGCGCGGGCATACAAGTTCGATATGGTTTTGCGCGGGCGCAGATCAACCATGTTTGAAAACCGGTTGGAGGGCAATTAGATGACACAGTCTTTGAATTTCTTGAAAGAAAGTGCCTCACAAACCGCCGGGCCTTATGTGCATATTGGTTGCACGCCCAATTTCGTTGGCATTACAGGCGTTTTTGCGGAAGACCTCGGCTCGTCCATGCTTAATGACAAGGTCAAGGGTGAGCGCATTACCATTACCGGGCAGATTATTGACGGTACTGGCACGGCGCTTAAAGACGGCATGCTGGAAATCTGGCAGCCAGACGCCAGCGGACTGTTCAACAGCCCATCTGAAACGCGCGGTTCTGCCGATCCTAACTTTAARGGTTGGGGCCGTCAGCCAACRGGTATGCAGTCTGGCGTTTACAGCTTTGACACCATCAAGCCCGGCGCAGTGCCRTTTCCTGATGGCCGCATGCARGCACCGCAYATTTCSYTCTGGRWTGTGGCGCGCGGTATYAATCTGGGTCTGCACACGCGGATGTATTTCCCSGAGGATGAYGYYGCTAACGCTGCTGATCCRATYCTCACMCGGCTTGAACATCAAAACCGCATTCCCACGCTTGTGGCGCAAAAAGATGGCTCGACCTACACTTTCAACATTGTTCTTCAGGGAGAGGGTGAAACCATCTTCTTCGACATTTAAGGGATTATTGAGTGGCACAGTTTTTACCRCTGAGTGAGGCGGTTGCACAAAACCTGCATGATGGYGACAGTGTTGCCTTTGAAGGGTTTACGCATCTCATACCCCATGCCTCTGCGCATGAGGCCATTCGTCAGGGTCGGAAAAATCTGACCCTGATMMGRATGACGCCTGATGTGATYTACGATCAGATGATYGGCATGGGTATGGCGCAAAARCTGGTGTTTTCCTATGCMGGYAATCCCGGCGTTGGCTTRCTGCGCCGTTTGCGCGATGCGGTGGAAAATGGCTGGCCAAACAAGCCTGACATCGAAGAACATTCCCACTCCGCCATGGCCAACGCCTATGAAGCGGGGGCCGCTGGCCTGCCTTGCGCGGTGTTTCGTGGCTATCTTGGTGCCGGGTTGAAACAGGTCAATGACAACATCAAATCCGTGACGTGTCCCTTTACCGGCGAGCAGCTTGCCGCCGTGCCAGCTTTGCGTCCCGATGTTTCCTTCATTCATGCCCAGCGGGCAGATCGTAAGGGCAATGTGCTGATTGAGGGCATTATCGGCATTCAAAAAGAAGTTGTGTTGGCCGCCAAGCGCTCTGTCGTGACGGTTGAAGAAATCGTCGATGATTTGGACGCACACACCAATGCCAGCGTGTTGCCGCACTGGACTGTCACCGCCATTAGCGAAGTGCCGGGCGGGGCGCATCCATCTTACACCCACGGCTATTATGACCGCGACAATGCCGCCTATCTGGAATGGGACAAAATTGCCGCCGACCGCACGCGCTTTCAGGAATGGATGCAGACCAATGTGCTGGATGCATCGCCGCAAGATTTCGCAGATCGAGTCAAGAATTTGAGGAATACGGCATGAGTGACGTCACCCCCAACGAGATGATGACCATTGCCGCATCGCGCGCCCTGACCAACGAAGACGTGTGTTTTGTTGGCATTGGCGCACCATCTGCCGCCTGTAACGTGGCGCGTTTGACCCATGCGCCGGATATCACCTTGATCTACGAAAGTGGCACCATCGGCACCGCGCCGGATGTTTTGCCGCTGTCGATTGGCGATGGTGAGCTGTGTGAAACCGCTGTCACGACCGTTTCTGTGCCAGAAATGTTTCGCTATTGGCTGCAAGGTGGCCGGGTCTCTATCGGCTTTTTGGGCGCTGCCCAACTCGATAAATACGGCAACATCAACACCACCATTATTGGCGATTACGACAATCCCAAAACCCGCCTGCCGGGCGGCGGCGGCGCGCCGGAAATAGCCACATCTTCAGGCGAGATTTACATCACGCTCAAACAGTCAACGCGCTCTATGGTCGAGGAAATCGACTTTTACACCAGTTTTGGCCATGGCGATGGCGGCGATCACCGTCAAAAACTGGGCATCACCACCAAAGGCCCAACCTTGCTGATCACCGATTTGGCCATTTGGAAACCTGACCCTGTGACCAAAGAGTTTACCGTTGTTTCGTTGCACGAAGGCGTCACCCGCGAACAAGTGCAGGCCACTTGCGGCTGGACGGTCAAATTTGCCGATACGCTGGAAGAAACGCCGGTGCCAACATCGCTTGAGTTGACCACCTTGCGAGATTTGCAGGCCCGCACCAAAGCGGCGCATGAAGGTAACAAGACGGTATCATCATGAGCGAAGCCTATATTTGCAGCTATATCCGCACACCCATTGGCCGCTTTGGCGGCGCGCTGTCATCTGTTCGCGCCGATGATCTTGGTGCCGTACCACTCAAAGCCCTGATGCAAAACCATGCATCGATGGATTGGGCGGCTGTGGAAGAAGTGTTTTTCGGCTGCGCCAATCAGGCAGGCGAAGATAACCGCAATGTCGCACGGATGAGCCTTTTGCTGGCCGGATTGCCGCAAAATGTGCCGGGCACGACCATCAACCGCCTATGCGGCTCTGGCATGGACGCTATCATTTCCGCGGCGCGCGCTATTAAAGCGGGCGAGATGGAACTGGCGATTGCGGGCGGTGTGGAATCCATGTCACGTGCGCCGTTTGTCATGCCCAAAGCAGGCGCTGCGTTTTCGCGCAATGCCGAGATTTATGACACCACCATCGGCTGGCGTTTCGTCAATCCGGTGCTGAAAGCCCAATATGGCGTCGATTCCATGCCGGAAACCGGCGAGAATGTTGCCGAAGACTTTAAAGTTTCACGCGAAGATCAGGATGCTTTTGCGCTGCGTAGCCAAAACAATGCGGCTGCGGCGCAGGCCAATGGCCGTTTGGCCAAGGAAATCACGCCTGTCTCCGTGCCTCAGCGCAAAAAAGATCCAATCCTTGTCGACAAGGACGAGCATCCGCGCGCCACAAGCCTCGAAACCCTTGCAAAACTGCGCACGCCATTTCGCGATGGTGGCTCTGTGACGGCCGGTAATGCATCTGGCGTTAATGACGGAGCAGCGGCACTGATCATCGCCTCGGAAGACGCGGCCAAACGCCATGGGCTCACCCCCATTGCGCGCATTCTTGGCGGCGCAAGTGCTGGTGTGGCTCCGCGCATCATGGGCATTGGGCCAGCGCCTGCGACGCAAAAACTGTGTGAGCGTTTGGGTATCAAACCAACTGATTTCGATGTGATTGAGCTGAATGAAGCTTTTGCCAGTCAGGGCATTGCTGTGCTGCGCGAATTGGGCATTGCGTCCGATGCAGCGCATGTGAACGCTAATGGCGGCGCGATTGCGCTTGGCCATCCACTTGGCATGTCCGGCGCGCGCATCACTGGTACTGCGGCGCTTGAATTGCAGGAAAAGGGCGGGCGTTTGGCGCTGGCCACCATGTGCATTGGCGTAGGGCAGGGCATCGCTATTGCTCTGGAGAGGGTGTAACGCGCATGTCCTTCACGCCTTACAACGCACCGTTCTTGTCTGGTCTGCTGGGAGATCCGGAAACGGTCGCCCTGTTTTCCATTAAGGCAGAGCTGGCAGCCATGTTGCGTTTTGAGGCGGCTTTGGCCAAGAGCCAGGCACGATATGATCTGATTCCAAAAGCTGCCGCCAAAGCTATTGGCGAGGCGGCCAAAAGCTTCCGGCCAAATATTGAGGCGCTTAATGCCTCTTGCGCCACAGATGGCCTTGTGGTGCCAGAATTTGTGCGTCAACTGCGAAAACATATTGGTGAGCCGCATGCGAAATATGTGCATTTTGGCGCGACCAGCCAGGATGTTATCGACACAAGTTTCATGTTACGCTTCAAAGACTTGTCAACGATACTTGAATCAAGACTGGTAGAATTGATTGCCGCGTTAGAGGCGCTTAAGGCGCGTGATGGTTGCAATACTTTGATGGCGCGTACCCGCATGCAGGCAGCTTTGCCAATCAAGGCTGAGGACCGCATTGCCAGCTGGGCAGAGCCATTGCCGGGCTATCTCACATCGGTCACGCCAATGCTGCAATTGGGCGGCCCGGTGGGCACCTTGTCGCAAATGGGCGATATGGCCCCAGAAATTCGCATCGATATGGCGCAAAAGCTTGGCCTGTTTGCACCAGAAAAATCATGGCACAGCGAGCGGCGTGTCATCGCCGATATGGCGCAGTGGATGTGCTTAATCACCGGCACCTTGGGCAAAATGGGGCAGGATATTGCCCTGCTGGCCCAAAATGAGATTGCCGAAATTTCTCTGGATGGCGGCGGCGGATCATCGGCCATGGCGCATAAGAAAAACCCGGTTAAAGCTGAGGCGCTGGTAACATTGGCGCGCTTTAACGCGGTGCAAATATCGGCCATTCACCAATCCATGGTGCACGAGCAAGAGCGTTCTGGCGCGGCGTGGACGCTGGAATGGATGATTATGCCGCAAATATGTGTCGCATGTGGCGCGGCGCTGAGAACTGCTTTGACGTTAGTTAGCGAGATCAAACAGCTGGGGAGAGCAGTGTGATGTCCACAAACCATAGAACGCAGGTTTGCATTATCGGGTCCGGTCCTTCCGGGCTGATGCTCGGGCAATTGCTGCTTGATGCCGGTATTGACGCGATCATTCTTGAGCGCGTGACACAGGATTATGTGCTGTCGCGTGTGCGCGCTGGCGTGCTGGAAATGGGCACGGTGTCGATGATTGAGCGCGCCGGTGCTGGCCAGCGCATGCGCAAGGAAGGCATTGAGCACACCGGCGTTGGTGTCGCCTTTAATGGCGTTAATCACCGGGTGGATTTGAGCGGCCCCGACAACAACCAATCCGTGATGATCTATGGCCAGACTGAGGTCACCAAAGATTTGATGGACCGCCGCAGCGATACAGGCGGCGTCTCTGTCTATCAGGCCGAAAACGTTGTGCCGCATGATTTTGACGGCCAAAAACCTTATGTGACCTACACCAAGGACGGCGTTGAACACCGCGTTGATTGCGATTTCATCGCCGGATGTGACGGGTTTCACGGCGCATCGCGCAAGGCCGTGCCTGAAGGCGCAATTCAGAATTTCAACAAGGTGTTTCCATTCGGCTGGCTTGGCGTGTTGGCCGAGGTGCCGCCGGTGAGCGATGAGCTGGTTTATGCCCGTCATGAGCGCGGCTTTGCGCTGTGCTCGATGCGCTCTCACACCCGCAGCCGTTATTATATCCAGTGTTCGCTTGAAGATAAGGTGGAAGACTGGTCCGATCAGCAATTCTGGGATGAGCTGCGTCGCCGCTTGCCTCAGGAAATTGCCGATGGCGTGACGATTGGCCCRTCMTTTGAAAAGTCAATCGCCCCGCTGCGCTCTTTCGTCGCCGAACCCATGCGTTTTGGCCGCATGTTTTTGGTCGGCGATGCAGCGCATATTGTGCCGCCAACTGGGGCAAAAGGTCTCAATTTGGCAGCAAGTGATGTTTATTACCTGTTTGAGGGGCTGCAAGAGCATTACAAAGAAAACTCAAACGCCGGGATAGACAATTATTCCGCCCGCGCTTTGATGCGTATCTGGAATGCRGTGCGKTTTTCYTGYTGGYTGACCAATATGYTGCAYCGGTTYCCCGATGACAGCTCGTTTGATCARCGCATACARGAAGCTGAGTTGAGTTTAATTTTGAAGTCAGACACAGGACTGGCACTATTGGCRGAAAACTAYGTTGGAATGCCATATTGACGCGTGAWRYCTGACTTTTAATAGCAATTGTTTCAGCCATTGTCCGGCTCGAAACGAAAACGGCCATAGGCCAAATTGGGAGAAAACTATGAACAGGAAAAACCTGGTAAAAACRGTCGCTTTGAGCGCGTTGATTGCTGCGGCCACCGCTTCAGCATCTTATGCTCAAGAGTTTACCTTTAAACTTCACCATCTGCTGAGCCCTAAAGCGCCAGCACAGACTAAAATGCTTGAGCCATGGGCGAAGCAGGTTGAGGAAAATTCTGGCGGACGCGTCAAAATTGAAATCTATCCAGCCATGTCCCTTGGTGGTCGCCCACCAGAGCTGGTKCAGCAAGCCCGTGATGGCGTTGTTGACATYGTATGGACAGTGAATGGTTACACACCGGGTCTTTTCCCGCGTACAGAAGCTTTCGAGCTGCCATTTGTTGTGACAAACGATCCTCGCGCCGCCAATCTGGCCATGTTCGACATGTTCGAGAGCGATCTGCGCGCAGATTATGCTGGTCTTGAAGTTATGTTCCTGCATGTGCATGCCGGTCAGGCTATTCACACCCGCGAAAAGCTGGTGCGTTCCCCTGCTGATATGGAAGGTCTCAAAATCCGCATCCCAACCCGCACAGGTGCTTGGGTGATCGAGGCTCTTGGTGCATCGCCTGCCGCAATGCCGGTTCCGCAGCTGCCACAGGCTCTGCAAAAGGGTGTTGTCGATGGTGCTTTCATTCCGTTTGAAATCATCCCGCCTTTGAAAATTCAGGAACAGACCAAGTATCAGATCGAAGGATTTAACGAAGCTCGTTTTGGCAACACCACATTCCAGGTGTCCATGAATGGCGCGCGTTGGGATGGCTTGCCTGATGACATCAAGAAAGCCTTCAAAGATGCTTCCGGTGCTGATTGGTGGGGCGAAGTTGGCGACATCTGGCGCGCATCTGATGATGGCGGCATCAAGGTTGCTGTTGCAGCCGGCAATGAGCACATCACTTTGACCGAAGCTGAAACAAAAGTCTTCCAGGATGTTCTGGAACCTGTTGTTGATCGCTGGGTTAAAGAAGTGACATCTGGCGGCATCGATGGTGCTGATCTTGTTGCTAAAGCCCGTGCAGGTATCGCAAAGCATTCCGGCGGAATGTAAGTGAGCAGCACTGACACAGAAATCGAGCGGGCGGGGCTTAGCGGCCTCGCCACCTCACTGATCAAGGTTTGGGCAATGCTTGGCGGCATTGTCCTGCTTTGCGTTGTTGCGGTTAATGTTTTTTCCGTGCTTGGCGGCATTTTCTGGAAGCCGTTTCCCGGTGATTTCGAGATGACCGAAGTTGGCGTTGCTGTGGCCGCTTTTGCGTTTTTGCCCTATTGCCAGCTGACCGGTTCTAATGTCTCGGCGGATATTTTTACCTCGGGCGCATCGCCAAAAACCGTGGCGTTTTTAACGCTGCTTGGTTCCATCATCGCGTTCTTCTTCAGCCTGCTGCTTATGTGGCGCATGTATGACGGCATGCTCGACCAAAAAGCCTATAATTACATCACGGCGATTTTGCAGTTTCCGCACTGGATTGCCTATATCCCAATTCTCATTTCGCTTGCGCTGCTCGCTGTCGCGTCATTTTTGTCTGCGCGCGAAAATATTGCACAACTCCGGAAAGCCTGACCCATGCAAGACGCTCTCATTGCCGGTTTTGCTGGCCTCAGTATTCTCATTGTYCTGATCGCCATTCGCATACCCATAGCCTATTCGATGATCCTGGTCGGGGGTATTGGCATCAGCTTGCTCAATGGCCCGGGTATTTTGCTCAGCCAGTTGAAAACGCTGGCCTATGGGCAGTTCTCCATCTTCGACCTGTCAGTAGTGCCGATGTTCATTCTTATGGGYGCGCTGGCCACCCGTAGTGGCCTCAGCAAGGATATGTTCCGAGCSGCCAATGCCTGGCTTGGCTGGATGCGCGGTGGCACGGCCATGGCCGCCATTGCTGCTTGCGCTATTTTTGGCGCGGTGTGCGGCTCCTCGCTGGCAACYGCTTCCACCATGGGCAAGGTCGCGCTGCCAGAGCTGAAACGCTACAAATATTCGGGCGCKCTTGCTACCGGCACATTRGCCGCTGGCGGTGTGTTGGGCATTCTYATTCCGCCMTCKGTGGTGYTGGTGATTTACGCCATCATTGTCGAGGCTAACATTGTCACGTTGTTCATGGCCGCGCTTATTCCCGGCATCATGGCGGTTCTGCTGTTTTTGGTGACCATCGCCATTTACGTGTTGATTTGGCCCAATGCCGGCCCGCGCGGTGGTACGCAAAGCCGCGAAGAATTTATGTCGGCGACCTTGGCGGTGATACCGGTTCTTGGCATCTTCATGGTCGTTATTGGCGGTATTTATGTTGGGTTCTATAACCCGACGCCAGCAGCGGCTGTTGGCGTGTTTCTGGTTTGGCTTTATGCAACATTACGCCGCCGCATAAACCTTGCCGGTGTTGCTGGCGCTTTGCTTGAAACCGCCAAAACCAGCGGCATGATTTATCTCATTCTGCTTGGCGCAGAACTGTTGCGTATTTTCATGTCCAGAGCGGGCGTGCCGCAAGCAGCGGCTGAGTGGGTTTCCAGCTCTGGCTTGTCACCCATGACAGTTATGGTTTTGCTGCTGGTCGCGCTTATTCTGCTGGGCTGTCTGATGGACAGCCTGTCGATGATCCTTATGGTCATTCCGTTCTTCTGGCCGGTTTTGATCGAATTGAATGGCGGCCTTTACCAGATGGCCGAAGGCTCCGGCTTTGGTATGAGCACGGATGATCTAAAAATCTGGTTTGGAATTCTTGCCCTTGTCGTGGTCGAATTGGGGCTGATAACGCCCCCGGTGGGCATGAATGTGTTTGTAATCTCGGCTTTGGCGGAGGACACGCCCATGAGCGAAACGTTCAAGGGTGTTATGCCGTTCTTTCTGGCCGAAATGGTACGTGTTGCAATTCTGCTGATGTTCCCGGCAGTGACGTTATGGTTGCCGCACCTTCTCCGATGATGTGAGTATTTTCATGGGTTCTGACAATAAAATTACAGCTGGCGGCGCTTTGTTCTCGCGCCTTAAAGCTTTGGGCGTTGATTATGTCTTCGCCAATTCTGGCACCGATTTTCCGCCGATCATAGAAGGTCTGGCGGAAGCGGATAGGCTTGGCATTGATTTGCCTGAAGCGCTGGTTATCCCGCATGAACACGCGGCGATGGGCATGGCGCACGGCTATTATCTGATATCCGGCAAGGCGCAGGCAGTTATGCTGCACACCAATGTCGGGCTGTCGAATGGCGCAACCGGTGCCATTAACGCCGCATGCGAAAACATCCCGATGCTGCTAATGTCGGGCCGCACGCCTGTTACCGAGCAAGACCGTTTTGGCGCGCGTACCGTTCCCATTGGCTGGGGGCAGGAGATGCGCGATCAGACCGCGCTGGTGCGCGAATCCTGCAAGTGGGATTACGAGATGAAATTCCCCGAGCAGATGGCACCGCTGCTCGACCGCGCCTATGCCATTTCTAATTCCACGCCCAAAGGCCCGGTTTATTTGTCTTTGCCGCGTGAAACCTTGTGCGAAAGCATTTCGGCAGATGCGCTGGACGCGCCGCTTAGCATGCAGCCCATTGTCGGCGCGCCAAACCCCAACGATATTGCCACCGCCGCCAAATGGCTGGCGGAAGCGAAAGCACCGCTAATTATTGCCCAGCGCGGCGCGGGCGATCAGCAAACCTTTGATGCTTTTGCCAATTGGGCCAAACGATGGGGCATTGCGGTTTGCTCGTGGTGGGCTACGCATTTGGCGATTTCTACCGAGCATCCGTGCCATGTGGGTGCCAATCCTGGCCCTTGGATGGCGGAGGCCGATGTCGTGGTTGTGCTCAATTCCCTGGCCCCATGGTGGCCGGATATGCACAAGCTGGCCGATGGCGCAAAAGTTATCAATATTGGGCCAGACCCGATTTTCAGTCGCACACCAATCCGTAATTTCCGCTCTGATCTGACCATTGCTGGCGAGACCACGCTGACCATGCCTGCCTTGTTCGAGGCCATGGAAAAGCATGAGCGTAAAGAGCGCAAAATTCGCAAACGTTTGAAAAAGCTTTCTCAAGCGTCGAATGAGACCCGCGCGGCACTGCGAAAACAGGCCTTGGCCAAAAGCGGCGAGGGCATCACCAAAGCCCATGTCAGCCAAAGCCTTGGCAAGGCGCTTGCGGGCTATAAATCCAGCGTGTTTTCAGAGCTTGGCACCCAATTGGGCTTCATCAAACGCGAAGAATATCAATCCTGGTTCCAGGAGCCGCATTCTGGTGGTTTAGGCTGGAGTTTCCCAGCTGTGCTCGGCGCGCAACTGGCTGATCCAGACAGGCTTTGCGTCGCGACACTTGGCGATGGCTCCTATATGTTCGCCAACCCCACCGTATGCCACCAGATTGCCGAAGCGCTGGAATTGCCCGTTCTGATTATCATTTTGAACAATGAAGAATGGGGCGCTGTACGTGCCTCAGTCGCGGGCATGTACCCAGAGGGCCATGCATCGGGTGCCAAGCAAATGCCTTTGACATCGCTTAAACCCAGCCCCGATTTCACCCAAACGGCGGCGGCAAGCCGGGCATGGGCGCGTAACGTTTCAGACCCTGCAAAACTGCGTGAAGCGCTGGACGAGGCCATTGGCGTAGTGCGCAATGAGAAGCGGCTGGCCCTGCTGAATATCAAGATTTTACCTGATTAATGACATGAATGAGCTGCGCCCATGGCACAGCAAAACAAGGAATGCCCACCATGACTGCAAAACCTCCCTTTCGCGCCGACCATGTTGGCTCTCTGCTGCGCCCGGATACGGTCAAAGTGGCCCGAAAAGCCTTCTACGAAGACAAAACTATTTCCGCTGATGAGCTGAAAGCCGTTGAAGATCAGGCCATCCGCGATGTGGTAAAACTTCAGGAAGACGCCGGGCTGCAATCCATCACCGATGGCGAAATGCGCCGCTCTTTCTGGCACTATGATTTCATGGGCGAGCTGACTGGCTTTGACATGGAAGAGCGTGATGAGGGTGTGCAATTCGCAGGCGTAAAACTGCGCCCGATTTTTCCGGTTATCAACGGCAAGCTGGATTTCCCCGATGATCATCCGATGATCGCGCATTACAAATATTTGGCATCGGTCACCGGCAAAACGCCGAAAATCTCCATTCCCGGCCCATCCTGTTGCCATTTCCGCACTTCTAAGGCCGATATTCGCCCTTCAGAATATGCCGATCAGGATGTGCTCTTCGCCGATCTGGCCGCGACCTACAAAAAGGCCGTTCAGGCATTTTATGATGCGGGCTGTCGTTATCTGCAAATGGACGATATTTTCTTCGCCTATCTGTGCGATCCAAAGCACCGCGCCGCCAAGGTGGAAGAGGGCTATGACCCCGATGTGCTGATCGATCGCTATGCCAATATGATGAACGAAGCCATCAAAGATCGCCCCGACGATATGATCATTGGCATGCATATGTGCCGTGGCAATTTCCGCTCAACGCACGCCGCTGAAGGTGCCTATGATGCAGCTGCCGACGCGGTGTTTAACAAAACCGGCGTCGATATTTTCTTCATGGAATACGACACCGAGCGCGCTGGCGGTCTGGAGCCACTTTCGCTGTTGGCCAAAGGCAAACAGCGGGTCATGCCCGGCTTCATCACCACCAAAACGGGTGATCTTGAAGATATCGACTGGCTGAAACGCAAATTCGATGAAGCTTCTAAATATGTTGATATCGACCAGTTGGGCATTGCCCCACAATGCGGTTTTGCCTCCACCGAAGAAGGCAATTCCATCACCATCGATGATCAGCGCCGCAAGCTGGAACTGGTTGTGAAAACGGCGGAAGCTGTGTGGGGAACTGCCAGCTAAGCAGTGAGCTAATCAAGACGCATAAACCGGGGCACACATAACGCAAATTGGAGAAAATTATGACGAAAATTCCTCATTCATTCAACATTGCGGTGCCTCTGTTTTTGCTGGCCAGTGCTATCTGCTTGCCTGTTGGCAGCGCCGAAGCACGGCCCAGCACGCAGTCTTATACCTGTGAGGGCGTGAAGGATTTTGTGGATCAACAGGGCACGGTAGTGATGAACACCAAGCGCTCTGATATCTACCGTAAATTCTATTCCCGCAGCTATGAATGCCCGTTTACGCAGGTTCACACCGCGTACCGGGTGCCAACCAAAAGCGGCCGCTGTACCTTGTATATTTGCCGCCCACCCAAAGAGCTGTTTTTTAAATGAAGATCGCATTTATAGGCTTTGGTGAAGCTGCACAAAGCTTTGTCAAAAGCCTGCAGGACGCTGGATTGCTTAGCTTTTCAGCCTATGACATTAAATACGGCACGGAAGCTGGTGACGCGTTGCAAGCCAGCGCTAACACCCTTGGTGTGGCGTTTGCCGCCAGCCCGGAAGAGGCGGTTAGGCAAGCGGATTGGGTTCTTTCTGCCGTCACTGCAGCATCGTGTTTAGAGGCCGCACAATCGGTTGCCGAGCATATGGTATCGGGCCAAACCTTTGTTGATGTGAACTCGGTATCTGCCAAGCGCAAGCAACAAGCCGCAGAGCTGATTACAGCCAATGGCGCGCGCTATGTCGATATGGCCATCATGGCACCGGTCGCCAAAAAGGCGCACCGCACCACAACGCTGGTGGCGGGACCCTTGGACAAAGCATTTTTGGAAAAACTGAAAAGTCTGGATTTCAATTTCAACATTGCCGGTGACACGGTGGGCGCTGCGACCTCCATCAAAATGGTACGYTCGCTGTTCGTCAAAGGCCTTGAGGCAATCACCGTTCAGGCGCTKCTGGCGGCAARGCARGCAGATTGCTACGACGAGATACTTGAAAGCATTTCATCRTCCTATCCCGCGCTTGGYTGGCCRGAYTTCGCGGCCTATCAGATGGARCGCGTGGCCACMCACGGCATTCGCCGCGCCGATGAAATGCGCGAATGCGCSGCCTCMATGGATGATCTGGGCTTTGTCGGCGGCACCGCWTTGGCMAGYGCCATTGCCGATGTGCARCAGGARATTGCCAATCTTGATTGCGACATCAGCAGTGATGCTGAWCTGGCCGTATCGGTAGAAACACTCTTGAGCAAACGGGATTGATCTGRCGAATTAWCARTYGATCCGATGACCTATAGCTTCAGCAAAGGAAGCAACAAATGAGCGAACCTTGTTATGAYGTTGCCCATCTCGGGCATGTTGAACTCCTCACCAATAAATTCGATGAAAGCCTCGAYTTTTTCGTCAATATYTAYGGCCTGACCGAAAGCGGGCGYGAGGGCGATTCCGTCTATCTGCGCGCGTATGATGATTATGAGTTCCACACCCTAAAGCTRACCAAATCCGACACCACTGGCGTTGGCCATATCGGCTATCGCTGCGCATCGCCAGAAGCGCTGGAGCGCCGCGTAAAGGCCATCAAAGCGCTTGGCTGCGGCATTGGCTGGGTTGATGGCGATTTGGGCCATGGCCGCGCCTATCAGTTTACCGATCCCGACGGGCACGTTTTTGAGGTTTATTACGACACCAACAAATATGTTGCGCCGCCAGAAGAACGCGCGGCGCTTAAAAACATCGCCCAGCGTTATCACGGGCGCGGTGTGTGCGTGCGCCGTTTGGACCACATTAACCTGCTGGCCAGTGATGTGGAAGCTATTCGCGATTTTCTGCCAAAAGCGCTGGGAAGCCGCGTGACCGAGCAGATCGTTATGGATGATGGCAGCCTTGGCGGTTGCTGGTTTACGGTCAATAACAAGACCTATGATATTGCCTATACCGGCGATCATGCGGGCGGTCATGGCCGTTTTCATCACATCACCTATGCGGTGGATCAACGCGAAGAGATTTTGCGCGCCGCCGACATTTTCCTGGAAAACGGCGTTCATATCGAAACTGGCCCGCATAAGCACGCCATTCAGGGCACGTTCTTTCTCTACGTCTACGAGCCTGCCGGCAACCGCGTGGAAGTGGCCAATGCCGGTGCACGGCTTATCTTGCAGCCTGATTGGGAGCCGGTTTCCTGGACCGAGAGCGATCGCAAAAAGGGCCAGGCCTGGGGTCTTAAAACCATCGCCAGCTTCCACACCCACGGCACGCCGCCGGTTGGTGAATAGCGGCTGAATTCGAAAATAGGGCGGCCATGGGTTTGCGTGGCTGCCAGCAGATGAGGAATACAAATGAGTAAGAAAACGGCTTTGATTATCAGCGCCCATTCGGCAGATTTCGTCTGGCGTTGCGGCGGTGCCATCGCGCTTCATGCCTCCAAAGGCTACGATGTAACCGTGGTATGCCTGTCCTATGGCGAGCGCGGCGAAAGCGCCAAATTGTGGAAGCACGAGGGCATGACGCTGGAAAAGGTAAAAGTCGAGCGCCGCAAGGAAGCTGAAAACGCTGCCAAAGCATTGGATGTGCAC
This sequence comes from Hyphomicrobiales bacterium, assembly GCA_002746425.1. GTDB lineage: Bacteria > Pseudomonadota > Alphaproteobacteria > Rhizobiales. The sequence goes on from NVXB01000089.1 coordinate 15,575, forward strand.
GATATCCAGTTTTTTGATCTGGGCGATTATCCGCTGGAGCTGGACCGTGAGGCCAAATACCGCCTTGTCGATACCATTCGTGCCGTGAACCCGGCTTTCATGATGAGCCATTCCAAATACGACCCCTACAACACCGATCATATGTACACCACGCAGGTTGCGCTGGAAGCCCGGATGATTGCGCAGGCATGGGGCCATAATCCCGGTGAGAAAGTGCTTGGTGCACCGCAGCTCTATCTGTTTGAGCCACACCAAACTGAGCAAATGGGCTGGAAACCAGATGTGTTTTTGGACATTTCATCGGTTTGGGACAAAAAGCGCGCCGCCATTGAGTGCATGCAGGGCCAAGAGCATCTCTGGCACTACTACACCAATGTCGCAGAAAACCGGGGCAATCATTTCCGCCGCAATTCGGGCGGTCAGGCCGGGGGCAGGGCCGCGACCCATGCTGAAGGTTTTCAATCTGTGTTTCCAAGAACTGTGGATGAGCTGTAATGGGTATCGTTGTACAAAATATCGAGCGCGCTGACCCGGAAGTCATCAAGGCTTTGGGCGAATGCGGTGTGGCCACTGTGCATGAATCACAGGGCCGTACTGGTCTGTTAGCCTCCTATATGAATCCGATTTACACCGGCGCTCAGCTCGGTGCTTCGGCGGTCACCATCCTCGCGCCTCCGGGCGATAACTGGATGGTGCATGTGGCCATCGAGCAGGTGCAAGCGGGCGATATTTTGGTGCTGGCACCATCTTCGCCCTGTGAAGACGGTTATTTCGGCGATCTTTTGGCCACGTCTATGCTGGCCCGTGGTGGCATGGGCCTCATCATTGACGCCGGTGTGCGCGATGTAAAAGATTTGACGCAGATGAATTTTCCGGTCTGGTCCAAAGCCGTTTTTGCCCAAGGAACTGTCAAGGAAACAGTGGGTTCTGTTAACGTGCCGCTGGTCTGCGCCGGGGCGCATGTAAACCCCGGTGATGTGATTGTGGCCGATGATGATGGCGTGTGTGTCGTGCGCCGGGAAGAGGCCTCCGAGGTTCTGGAAAAGGCCCTCGCCCGCGAGGCCAATGAGGCCACCAAGCGCGCCCGTTTTGAAGCCGGAGAACTTGGGCTGGATATTTACAACATGCGCGAACGGTTGGCAGAAAAGGGTCTGAAGTATGTCTGATGGAACGCCTTGCATGTGGATGCGGGGCGGCACGTCCAAAGGAGGTTATTTCCTAGCCTCTGATCTGCCCAACGATGTTGGCAAACGGGATGCGTTTCTATTGGGCATCATGGGCAGCCCGGATGTCCGTCAGATTGACGGCATGGGCGGGGCGGACCCGTTGACGTCAAAGGTGGCTGTGGTTCAGAAATCCAAGCGCGATGGCGTGGATGTGGATTACCTGTTTTTGCAGGTGGGTGTGGATCAGGCCAGCGTTACAGACATGCAGAATTGCGGCAATATTCTTGCCGGGGTTGGCCCGTTCGCAATTGAGCGCGGGCTGATCACGGCACAAAACGGCGAAACTTCTGTCACCGTGTTCATGGAAAACACCGGCCAGATCGCTGTATTGCGGGTACAAACCCCCGACGGCAAAGTCACCTATCAGGGCGACGCGCGTATTGACGGTGTGCCGGGAAGCTCTGCACCGGTTCCGATTGAATTCAAAGACACCGCTGGGTCATCCTGCGGAGCTTTACTGCCCACTGGCAACGAAATGGATGTGATTAACGGCATTGAGTTAACCATGATCGACAACGGCATGCCCTGTGTGGTGATGCGCGCAACTGACTTGGGAATGATCGGCAACGAAACCCCGGAAGAATTAGAGGCCAACGCCCCCTTGCGTGAAAGGCTTGAGGATATCCGCCTGCAAGCTGGGCATTTAATGAATCTTGACGATGTCTCGGATAAATCGGTGCCCAAAATGTCAATGGTCAGTGTCGCAAAGCGAGGTGGTGCCATATCCACCCGCACTTTCATTCCGCATCGTTGCCATAAAGCTATCGGCGTTTTAGGAGCGGTGAGTGTGGCCACGGCTTGTCTGCTTCCGGGCAGCCCAGCCTTTGGTTTGGCCTCTACCGGATCAGGCAAAAACCGCATACTTTCTGTTGAACATCCAACTGGTGAGATGACGGTTGTTGCGACGCTGGATGCCCAAGGCACTATCGCGTCTGCTGCGATCCTGCGTACAGCGCGCAAGCTGATGGACGGCACTGTTTACACGAAT
>NVXB01000090.1 GCA_002746425.1 Hyphomicrobiales bacterium
CCTCAAACAATTTGCGGGTTTGTGGCTCAATGCCCTTGGCGGTATCAATCACCATAATCGCGGCATCAACTGCCGTTAGCGTGCGATAGGTATCTTCAGAAAAGTCTTCATGGCCCGGTGTATCAAGCAGGTTAAATGTTATGCCATCGCGCTCAAACGTCATCACGGTGGAGGAAACCGAAATGCCGCGATCCTGCTCGATTTTCATCCAATCCGAGCGCGTACGGCGGCGTTCACCGCGTGCGCGCACTTGGCCCGCCATCCGAATGGCACCACCGCATAGCAGCAGTTTTTCGGTCAGCGTTGTTTTACCGGCATCGGGGTGAGAGATGATGGCAAAGGAACGGCGGCGAAGATATTCCGGGCCGCTTGCGGCAGGTTTTTCAGCTAAGCTCATGGTGTTTTTAGTCTATGTCCTGGAAATATTTTCTTGAAACTGCACTGGTGCGCCGTTGGAAGCGGCAATTAATTCGCCATCCCACATCACCTGTTGGCCGCGAATTATAGTGCCAATTGGCCAGCCAGTGACAGGTTTTTTATCATAAGGCGTCCACGCACATTTGGAGGCAATCCAGCTGTTTTCAATAGTGGCCTTGCGCTTCAGGTCAACAATCGTCAAATCAGCATCATAACCAACGGCCATGCGGCCCTTATTGGCGATGCCAAAAATGCGCTGGGGGCCGTGGCTGGAAAGATCAACAAAGCGCTCAATTGTCAGCATGCCATTGGCGACGTGATCCAGCATGGTTGGCACCAGCGTTTGCACGCCGGTCATGCCCGATGGCGATTGCGGGTAGGGTTTGGCTTTCTCATCCAGCGTATGCGGTGCGTGGTCCGAGCCCAGCACATCGGCGATGCCCTGTTGCAGGCCCCACCACAATTTATCGCGGTGAGATTTATCACGCACTGGCGGATTCATTTGCAATTTGGTGCCGAGCCGGGCGTAATCATCTGCCGATAATGTCAAATGATGCGGGGTCAGCTCGCAGGTGGCGACATCCTTGAAATCTTTCAAATATTCGATTTCTTGCGCCGTTGAGATATGAAGCACATGAATGCGCGCATTGGTTTTGCGGGCGATGGCGACCAGCCGTTTGGTGCATAGTAGCGCCGCTTCCGCATCGCGCCACACCGGGTGGCTGGATGGGTCGTTCTCAACCCGCTCACCAAGGCGGTCATTCAAGCGAAACTCATCTTCGGAGTGGAAGGCAGCACGGCGGCGCACGCGGGACAGAATAGCGGCAACCCCGTCGTCATCCTCAATCAGCAAATCGCCGGTGGACGATCCCATGAAAACTTTTATGCCAGCCGCGCCRGGCAAGCGTTCCAGCTCYGCCACTTCATGGGCGTTTTCTCGGGTGCCACCCACCCAAAAAGCAAAATCGCAATGCATRCGGTTGCTGGCGCGCGAAACCTTGTCGGCCAARGCYGCTTCRCTGGTGGTGGTGGGATTGGTGTTGGGCATTTCAAAAACAGCGGTTACGCCCCCCATTACCGCTGCACGGCTRCCGGATTCCAGATCTTCTTTATGGGTYGCGCCAGGCTCGCGAAAATGTACTTGGCTRTCGATSACGCCGGGCAGCACATGCAGGCCAGTRCAATCCACAATTTYGCCCGCATCYTGCACWGAGATTGTGCCAATAGCCTCGATCCGGCCRTCGCGCACRCCRACATCGCCAATGCCGGTGCCGTTGTGATTAACCAGCGTTCCGTTTTTGARAACCGTGTCGAAGATTGGCATATCTGCTGGCCCTTGTGATTTTAGYGCAATGCTTGCTGTTTGCCCTTGTTGCGCCTACCTAGGCTGTAACACGTTCACCTTGCAAGCCTTGCGCTGGCACATAATGGATTCAGGATCGCCGCCCATGACACTCGCGACAGTTCTTCTTGCCGATCGTGCGCTCATTCGCGTGAGTGGCGGCGATGCTTTTGAGTTTCTGCAAGGCCTGATCACCTATGATTTGGAGTTGCTGGCGCAAAGCGGAGCAGGCGCTGGTGCGTTACTATCGCCGCAGGGCAAGGTGTTGGTGGATTTTCTGATTATTCGCGAGGATGACGGGTTTCTGTTTGACCTTCCTGCCGATGCCGCGCCGGATTTTCTGAAACGTCTCACCATGTATAAGTTGCGCTCCAAAGTGGAGCTGGAAAATGTCACGGAAAGTGTTTCCGTTTTTGCTGTTCTGAACGGCGATGTTCCTGATGCCGTGGATGATCCTCGCCACAAACTGCTTGGCCAGCGGCTTTACCTGCCAAAATCTGCAAAGGCTTTGGAAGGCGATGCATTATCGCAAAATGATTATTCACTGCGTCTGATCGAGGTGGGCATTCCGCAGGCACCGGTTGATTATACGCTAGGCGATGTTTTCCCCCATGATATCAATCTGGATCAAATGAACGGTATCGGCTTTCAAAAAGGTTGTTTTGTCGGTCAGGAAGTTGTCTCGCGGGTTAAGCACCGGGGCACCGCGCGCAAGCGATTTGTGCTGGTGTCCGCGCAGCAGGATTTGCCTGCGCCGGGAACCGAGCTGGAAGCTGGTGGCAAGGCAATTGGCCGTCTTGGGCGTTCCGTAGGCCATAAAGGGCTTGCGCAGGTGCGGATTGACCGTGTCGGTGCAGCGCTGCATTCACATGAGGAAATTTTGGCGGATGGTGTGCCGGTTGAGCTGGCACTGCCGGATGGCGTTTCCTTTTCTTGGGGGCGGTCCAGTTGAGCGCAACCAAAGCGATTAAGGCCAAAGCTCCCAAAAAAGTGGAAGCAAGGGCCTGGCAGCGCATGCTTTCTGGTCGGCGGCTGGATTTGCTCGATCCATCACCGCTGGATATAGAGATTGAAGACATCGCCCACGGGCTTGCCCGCGTCGCGCGCTGGAACGGCCAGACGGTTGGCGACCACGCTTATTCTGTGGCGCAACACTCCATGTTGGTGCTGCGTATTGGCGAAAAGATTTTCGACAAGATGGCCCCGCATTGGCATTTGGCGGCTTTGCTGCACGACGCGCCGGAATATGTTGTCGGCGATATGATTTCACCGTTTAAGGCCGTAATGGGCGGGGATTACAAAAGCATTGAAACACGCTTGCAGCACGCCATTCATATGCGGTTTTCCTTGCCGCTAGAGCTGACAATTGTCGAGCACAAAGCCATCAAAACCTGCGACCGTATGGCGGCCTTTTTTGAGGCTACAAACCTTGCTGGTTTTTCAGATGATGAAGCCGGGCAATTTTTTAGCCGCCCCAGAGGCGTTTCGCTGGATGATTTGGGCGATCTCATCAGCCCCATGCCTGCACAAGTGGCCCAAAAGGCCTTTCTCAAATCTTTTGAAAGCTTGTCTCAGGCCCTAAACTAAGTAGAATCACTGCAAGACCAATTAGCGGAGCAATTTATGGGTGCTATTTACGTATGTTCACTGGATAAGCTGGGCGAAACGGCGCAGCGCAGCGGTGCCAGCCATATTGCAACGCTGATTAATGCCGACACTCCGGTGCCTCGGCCCGAAACGGTTGAAGAAAAGAACCATTTGTTTTTGGGTTTCAACGATATTGTCACGCCCACCAACGGCATGACACCGCCAGCGGCTGAACACGTCGAACGGTTTCTGGAATTTGTGCGCAGCTGGGATCAGGTCAATCCGATGATCGTGCATTGCTGGGCGGGCGTTAGCCGCTCTACCGCCGGCGCCATGATTGCAACCTGCGCACTGCGCCCGGAGCTGGATGAGGCGCTGATTGCCAACACCATTCGCGCCCGCTCCAAGGAAGCCACACCCAATATAAGGCTGATTGGTTTTGCCGATGATCTGTTGAACAGGCAGGGCCGCATGGTTGACGCAGTGGAAAAAATAGGGCGGGGTGAGTCTTGTTTTGAAGGCAGTATTTTTAATTTAGGGATTACCGGCCAGGATAATGACACGCTCTGAATCCACACGCATTGCTATTGGACTAAGCGCGGCCATTGTCGGCTATCAGGATCAGACGCCTCTCATTCTTACTGTTCGCGAGGCCCAAAATGATGCGGCCATGGACATGCTGCCTTTTGGTCCGTTTGATCCGCTCAAACATCGCACCATCGAGTTGGGCTTGCGGGCCTTTGTGCTAGCGCAGGCCGGGTTGGAACTGGGCCACGTTGAACAGCTCTACACGTTTGGTGATCGTGGGCGGCATGCCTTGCCCGATGATGAGGGCGCGCATGTCGTGTCGGTGGGTTATCTGGCGCTTAGCCGCGGTGCAAAACTGCGGGATAAGGGCAGCATGGGTGCCGGTTTTCAGCCCTGGTATTGCTATTTTCCATGGGAAGATTGGCGCATGGGGCGGCCAGATATTCTGGATGAGCACATTTTGCCAGCCTTGCAGGATTGGGCACAAAGCAGTGATGATGCGCACCGCAACCGCCTAAAACTGGCTTTTGCGCTGGAGGAGGGGCTAACTTGGGATGATGAGCGGGTTTTGGACCGCTACGAATTGCTCTACGAGGCTGGCCTGATTGGCGAGGCCATTGCGGATGGCCGCCCATCCTTCACGCCATCCATGCAGCCGGACCCGGCTATTTTTGGCAAAGCCATGCGCTATGATCACCGCCGTATTCTGGCGACGGCCATTTCGCGGCTGCGCTCAAAACTCAAATACCGCCCGTTGATATTTGAATTGGTGGGCGAAGAATTTACGCTGACTGATTTGCAAAAAACCTTTGAAGCTCTGGCCGGGCGGCATTTCCACAAGCAGAATTTTCGCCGTTTGGTGGAAACCAATGCGTTGGTGGAACCCACCGGCACCACCAGCGATCAAACCGGCGGACGCCCGGCGCAGCTGTTTCGCTTTCGCCGTGAAGTTTTGCTGGAACGGCCCGCGCCCGGTATTAGAGTCTAGAGCGTTTAAATTACGCCCCCTGCGGCACTGCTTTGCGCACCACAGCTTTATCGCTGATTGGCCAATGCACAATGCCAGCGAACACACTCAACGCAATCGCCATATACCAGACCATGTCGTAATTWCCCATKGTGTCATAGAGCTTGCCGCCCAGCCAAACGCCCAGRAATGAGCCGATCTGGTGCGAGAAAAACACAAAGCCAAACAAGGTCGCCATATATTGCGGGCCGAACATATTGACGACCAACCCGGATGTCGGCGGCACGGTTGAGAGCCACAGCAAGCCCATGCTGGCCGAAAAGATCATCACCGTGGTTGGCGTGATCGGGAACATCAAAAACGCCGCCATCACAACGGCTCGGATTAAATAAATCCAAACCAGAAAATGCGCTTTGGAATAGCGCCCGGATATGACACCGGAGGCCAGMGCGCCGATRACATTGAACAAGCCAATCATGGCAATCGCCCAMGCGCCCCATTTGGCGTCAAGGCCGACATCGGTAAGATAGGCTGGCAGATGCACGCCAATAAACGCCACCTGAAAACCGCAAACGAAGAAGCCAGCCACCAGCAGATTATAGCTGCGATGGCCAAAYGCCTCGCTCAGTGCCTGTGTAAATGTYTGATTTGCGGTGCCATCAGCATTGGCTTCAACAACGCGGCGTCCGCGTAAGAACGGTGCCAACATAACAATGATGGACAGGGTCGCGCCCAAAATCAGCAAGCTGTTTTGCCAGCCAAAACTTTCCAGCAGCTCAATCGAAATCGGGCTGAAGACAAATTGCCCCATCGAGCCAGCCGCCGTTCCAATGCCAAAGGCGATGGAGCGTTTTTCMGGKGTCACGATRCGGCCAAARGCGGCTAGTACCAGCGAGAAAGAGGCCGCAGACATGCCCAAGCCAATCATAACGCCGCCGGTTAAATGCARCGCCAGAGAGCTTTCSGCATAGGCCATRCAYANCARGCCSANYRCCATATAMYAKSGCGCCAAGRGCCAGAACGCGGGCCGTRCCATAACGATCGGCAAARGCCCCGGCGATGGGTTGGCCWGCGCCCCAAAACAGATTTTGGATGGCCAGCGCCAACGCAAAGGTTTCGCGGTTCCAGCCTCTGGCACTTGTCATCGGTTCCAGAAACAGCCCGAGGACCGAGCGCGGCCCAAAGGAGACCATGGCGATCACGCATCCACAAGCGATGATGAAGGGGACGCTGTTCCAGAAGAGGGTGGTTTTGGCGGAGSTTTGCACAGACATACAGTTTCCAGATTGTACRGCCACAGAGTCGGGCCAGATAACAAGARTAGTGNTTTYTACCAACACSCCGCCCRTCGGTCCTATCAAAAATGCTGATTGATGGGRCCGTGATAGTGATCGTCAACCACAACACKGCCAATTGTTTGCTGTTCTTTCCGCTTTGCCGAGTGTTTGTAACGGMTTTGCCAAGTGTTTGTAACGGACAAAAATTCCTTGCTTTTGGGGCTRAGAACTATATATACTCARTGTGAGCATAAGCTAAATACTGCAATCAAGGCGGTATCTGGCTGTTTTTTCTGCCAAAATTTGGTGGCAACTGAATAGAAGGAGAGCCGTGATGAGCATGACTCCAACCTTGAATGAAGTAAGTAAATCTGGCCTTTCAGGTGCATCAGACACCATGAGCGCTGCGCAGCGCTATGGCGTGCTGCCTGCGCCCGATCTGAGCTATACCGATGAGATTGCCAAGGCGACCGCGCCGATTTACGAGCTGGTTAAAGACCAAATCCCRGCGATTGAATGGCCYGCTTTTGCGCCGTTGATCTATCATATCAACAAGCTGAAAAAGCAACGCAACACGGTTATTCTGGCGCATAWTTATCAAACRCCTGAAATCTTTCACGGCGTTGCTGATATTGTTGGCGACAGTTTGCAACTGGCCATCGAGGCCACCAAGGTGGACGCAGATGTCATCATTCAGTGCGGCGTGCACTTTATGGCGGAAACATCCAAATTGCTGAACCCCAGCAAAACTATTTTGATACCGGATTCCCGCGCTGGTTGCTCTTTGGCAACCTCTATTACCGGCGCAGATGTGCGCTTGCTGCGCGAGGCCTATCCCGGCGTTCCCGTGGTGGCCTATGTCAACACCTCTGCCGATGTGAAGGCCGAGGTCGACATTTGTTGCACATCGTCCAATGCGGTTCAGATTGTGGAAAGCATGGGCACGCCAAAGGTTATTTTTCTGCCGGATCGGTATTTGGCCGATTACGTCGCCAGCCAAACCGATGTCGAAATCATCGCATGGCACGGCGCGTGCGAGGTGCATGAGCGCTTTACCGGCGAAGAGCTGCGCAGCTACCGCGCCAGCGATCCATCCATCAAAATTATTGCCCACCCAGAATGCCCGCCAGATGTGATTGAGGAGGCCGATTTTACCGGCTCCACCGCGCATATGATCAATTGGGTCAAAGACAATTTGCCGAAAAAAGTGGTGATGGTCACCGAATGTTCCATGGCCAGTAATGTGGCGGCGGAAGTGCCTGAGGTTAACTTTGTCAAACCTTGTAATCTGTGCCCCCATATGAAGCGCATCACCCTGTCTAATATTCTAGAGTGTCTGCTCACGATGGAAGAAGAAGTGTTGATCAACCCGGCCATTGCAGAGCCTGCGCGCCGGTCTGTTGAACGCATGATTAACTGGAAGAACTAGCATCATGGTTGAAACTCTTCCGCCTAATTCAGGCGATGGCGTAGACGATGTTGTCATCGTTGGCGGTGGCTTGGCCGGGTTGTTTTGCGCCCTAAAACTTGCGCCGCGCCCCGTTACCGTCATCACCGCCGCGCCCATTGGCGAGGGCGCTTCGTCTGCCTGGGCGCAGGGCGGCATTGCCGCCGCGATGTCGCCGGGCGATAGCGTTGCTTCTCATGTTGCCGATACGATTGCTGCCGGTGCCGGGCTGGTTGATAAGAAAATCGCCACGATTATGGCAGCCGAAGCCTCAGACCGTATCCATGATCTGCTGGCCTTTGGTGTGCCCTTCGACAAAGACCTTGAGGGCCATCTAAAGCTATCGCGCGAGGCGGCTCACTCCCAGCGCCGTATTGTGCGGGTGCGCGGTGATATGGCGGGCGCTGCCATTATGGGCGCGCTGGTTACCGCTGTGCGCAACACCCCGTCTATTCGGGTGTTGGAAGGTTTCATTGGCGAAGAATTGCGCATGGATGGCAAGCACGTCACCGGCATTATTGCGCAAGAATTGCGCGGCGGGTTGACCAGCCGTATTTTGCTGCCAAGCCGGGCTGTGGTGCTGTCATCTGGCGGTGTTGGCGGGCTTTATGCTGTGACGACCAACCCCAAACAAGCGCGCGGCGGCGGTGTGGCCATGGCGGCCAAGGCGGGCGCTATTCTGGCTGATCTGGAATTTGTGCAATTCCACCCAACCGCGATTAATATTGGCCGCGATCCTGCGCCTTTGGCCACCGAAGCCTTGCGCGGTGAAGGGGCCTATCTCATCGACAATGATGGCAAGCGGTTCATGCTTGATATCCACGAAGATGCAGAGCTTGCGCCGCGCGATATTGTGGCGCGTGCGATCCACCTTCAGGTGCAAAGCGGTGCCGGAGCCTTTTTGGATTGCCGCGAAAGCGTTGGCGCAGAATTCCCTGAAAATTTCCCAACTGTTTATGAATCCTGCATGTCTGCCGGTATCGATCCGGTAACGCAGCCAATACCAATTGTGCCAGCCGCGCATTACTTCATGGGCGGTGTTCACGTCGATGCGCAGGGCCGCACCTCGGTCGATGGCCTTTGGGCTTGCGGAGAAGTGGCATCAACGGGCGCTCATGGTGCCAACCGCCTTGCCTCCAACTCACTGCTGGAAGCGGTGGTGTTTGCCACGCGCATTGCAGAAGATGTGCAAGGCACGCTGCCGACCCCGCAGCTGACCCTTATGCCCGAGCCCCCGCTGGCGCCCTTGTCGGACAATACTATTGCCGACGAAGATGTCATCAAAACCATCCGTGAAACCATGTCGGCCCATGTTGGCGTTGCCCGTGATGGCGTGGGCTTGGCCACAGCAGTTGGTATTCTGGATGAGCTGTATCAACGCCCCCTTACGCCGCGTTTGGCCAATATGGCGCTGGTGTCGCGCGCCATTGCCGCATGCGCCTTAGCGCGTGAGGAAAGCCGCGGCGGGCATATGAGGCTCGATTTTCCTGATACGTTAGAAGAATGGCATCACCGCACATTTGTGACGCTGGATGATATCGATCAAATTGTTGCAAAAGCATCCGCGAAAGCGGCTTGAGGAGACTGACTATGGCGTATCTTCCCGAACTGCCAAGGGTGATGGTTGAGGAAGCTGTTGCGGCTGCCCTGCGTGAAGATTTGGGCCGGGCAGGCGATATCACCTCCATGGCCACAATTCCGCCAGATGCGGTGGCCGATGTGGTGATTTCTTCGCGCGAAGACGGTATTCTTGCCGGCATGCCACTGGCCCGCGCAGCCTTTGCTGCGATGAACCCGGACATAGCTTTTGAAACAGTGATTGATGATGGCGGCGCGCTTAAATCCGGCGCTGTTGTTGCCCACATCAAGGGCCGCGCCCGTGATGTGCTTTCAGCAGAACGTGTTGCGTTGAATTACCTTGGCCATATGAGCGGTATTGCGACAGTGACGGGCCAATTTGCCGAGAAAATCGCCCATACCAACGCAAAAATTTGCTGCACCCGCAAGACCACACCAGGCCTTCGCGCCTTTGAAAAATATGCCGTGCGCTGCGGCGGTGGTTCCAACCATCGCTTTGGTTTGGATGACGCTGTTTTAATCAAGGACAATCACATCGCCGTTGTCGGCGGCGTCGCCAAAACCATTTTAGCCGCGCGCGATTATGTCGGTCATCTGGTGCGTATTGAGGTTGAGGTTGATACGCTAGAGCAACTCGACGAAGCTTTGACAGCTCAGCCCGATGTGGTGTTGTTGGACAACATGGACGCAAAAACCTTGGTGAAGGCCGTCGCGATGGTCAAAAAATCCGGCTCCCCCACAAAAACCGAAGCTTCCGGCGGCATCAATTTGGGCTCCGTAAAAGCAAAAGCCGAAACCGGCGTAGACTATTTATCCGCCGGCTGGATAACCCATTCCGCGCCGGTGCTGGATTTGGGGCTGGATACGGCCATTGTGTTGGCGTGAGCCTTATAAATATATGTTGAATATGCCCAAACAAATGAAATTTAAATACTTTATCCCAAGTGTCTCTATGTAATTCGCTTCAAGCAAAATACGTTTACTTCCGTGCCGTCTTTTGAACTTGGAATTAATGTTGGTGCCATCACAAACCTTTCCGGTGCCCACTGGTGTAGGAGGTATGGCATAGCAATTAACACAGCGCCAAAAGGATCCATCGCCGTAGATTTTTCAGGAACGTGGCTGGAATTGTGTTCGATAAAGACAAAACCACCAATTTTTAACTGATCAAGCCAGGCATTTAGGCTTTTTTGCGGGTCATAGCTGTGGTCAAACGAATTGGAATAGACAAAATCTGCGCGTCCCAACCAGTCATCATTTTTCTCGTGAAAGTCCCACTGAACTGTATTTGGAAAGTCGGTTGCGCTTTTGGAAATTTCAGTTCCAAGAACCTCACAATCGAGATTTTGAGAAAACCAAAGCTGTTCCATGCCTCGGCGTGTGCCGTGACATAGTCCAAATTCGGGTTTTTCAATTCTGGATTTCAGGAAATCACAAATTTCCACAATCGTAGATTTTTGCACTGCGACCTTGGCAATTTTTTTGAGGTTTCCAGCTTCCTGAATATCTTTGTATTCCTGATAATTGAAAGAGCCATCAGGTTTCTTGTATTCGTGTAGCGTAAAAAGAGAACGCTCGGCATTTGTCACCAGGCTGAGGCCAATCGGGCGCAATACAATATTGATGGTTTGTTGGATTTTCCGAAAAATCTTTTTTTCGATTTTCAATAATTTTTTTAGCATATTGGACGCCCTGTTAACGCTTGTTATTCGTTTATCTTACCGCTTGTGCATCATTACATTTTTTAGGTCGCCAACGAATGTCAATATTTTGATGTCAGTACAAGTAGAGAGAGCATATTGCTTTAATCGGTTGTCGACAAAGTCAATAACTTTGTCCCCTTTGCTTGAAACACGTCCCTTCTGACGCTTGTTTTCCAGCTCTTCTTCAGAGCGTGTAAAATAGTGATTGAGTTGAAAATCATTAGCAATTGCAAATTCACGATCTTCAAATTCTGCAGGGGCAGCGCGCGTACCTTTTACATTCATCAACATGGGGCCGGAATCAACATAATGGAACGCGTGGGTTCCCGCGGCTGATACACGCGTTGGGTCGAGTATGGTTTTATAGCGTAGCAATGAGCGTTGCGCTGGTAGCGGCGGAAATTCAGCTTTTTCGGTATAGTTTTCGATGACGAGACCGTCGGGAGCTGTTTTGTGTCCATTGGTTCCAAAATTCTGCCAAGGAACAGAAACGCATATCTGGTCTCCCAGTTTTTCTAGCGGCTCCAATAATGTTTTGTGCGTAGGCGAAAACAAAAATTCATCAACATCGAAAAACGCCATCCACCGGCATGCGTCAGCGAAGTTTGCAACGGCGTGTGCATTTGCTGCTTTCTGCGGATGCAGTTTTCCAGAGAAATTCTTCCACGGTATGACGGTAACAATATTCTTGCGGATATAAGGAGCCAAAACATCCAAAGTGCCATCCGTAGAGCCATTGTCGTATATGTAGAAATGCTCAAAGCCCACCAGAACATGGAACTCAATCCATTCTTCAAGATAGGGCGCCTCATCCTTCAAAATGGTGGCGCATGCTAGTCCCTGCTGCGCTCTTACAATTTTCTCATTGCGGAGAATAGAGTACAAACTGGCTGCTTCTGTTCCAGTATGTCGGTTTGCTCTGCGTTGCCTTTTGATTTTCCGAAGGAAACCTTTGACGTCATCTTTCGTGATCAAATTGTTGCCCCTGCTTACACCGCTGCTGCAATCGTTTGGAATGCAATGCTCAATGAAACTTTAAGCACGGGCTTATTTCATTTGTAAACATATGCCAAGCAATTCTGATCAGCTGTTTGTCTTATGTGGCTAATGTTTTGCAGGGTTTCGATGCATCAAGACGGTTTATCCAGCTCCGCCTCAAGTTGTGGCAAGATATCAAATAAATCTGCCACCAGGCCATAATCTGCGATCTGGAAAATGGGGGCGTCTTCGTCCTTGTTGATGGCGACGATGACTTTGCTGTCTTTCATGCCGGCCAGATGCTGGATGGCACCTGAAATGCCGCAGGCGATGTAGAGGTCTGGGGCGACCACTTTGCCGGTTTGTCCGACTTGCCAATCGTTGGGCGCATAGCCTGCATCAACGGCGGCCCGTGATGCCCCGATGGCGGCACCGAGTTTATCGGCAACGGGCAGGATGACTTCCTGGAATTTTTCAGCAGAACCAAGCGCGCGGCCACCCGAAATGATGATTTTGGCGGAAGTCAGCTCTGGGCGTTCGGACTTGGCAACTTCTTCGCCGACATAGGATGAAAGACCCTCGCCGGTATCACCTGATACGGCGTTGATGGAAGCAGAGCCACCTTCTTCGGCAACGCTGAAGGCTGCTGTGCGGATGGTGATGACTTTGGTTGCATCGGTGGATTGAACCGTTTGAATGGCATTGCCCGCGTAGATTGGGCGCTCAAAGGTATCGGCGCTGATGATGGCCGTCACATCGGAGATTTGCATGACATCCAGCAAGGCCGCCACGCGCGGCATGATGTTTTTGCCGTTGGTGGTGTTGGGGGCGACCAGGGCATCATAATCGCCCGTAAGGGAGACAATGAGCGCGGCCACTGGCTCTGCCAATAAATGATCATAGGCTGCATCGCTAGCCTGAAGCACGTTTTCGACACCTGTGAAAGTGGCGGCGTGGGCTGCGGCGGCGTCGCTGTTGCTACCAGCCACCAGAACATGCACAGGCGCGCCAAGTTCAGTAGCCGCGCTTAGCGTGCGCAGGGTGGCGTCATTGAGGGCGGAACCATCGTGATCGGCAATAAGAAGTGTTGTCATGATTTTTGCTCCTACAGCACGCCAGCTTCGTCGCGCAGCTTGGCAACAAGCTCGGCAACATCGGCAACTTTAACACCGGCATTTCGGCCGGTCGGCTCAATCGTTTTCAAAACGGTCAGACGCGGGGTCATATCAACCCCATAGTCTTCAGGTGTTTTCATCTCAATGGGCTTTTTCTTGGCCTTCATAATGTTGGGCAAAGAAGCGTAACGCGGCTCATTAAGGCGCAAGTCTGTGGTGACCACGGCGGGCAGTTTCAGTTTAATTGTTTGCAGGCCGCCATCAACTTCGCGGGTGACATCCATCTCGCCATCGGCAATAGCAAGAACCGAGGCAAATGTGCCTTGCGGCCAGCCAAGCAACGCAGCCAGCATCTGGCCGGTCTGATTGTTGTCATCATCAATGGCCTGCTTGCCGGCAATCACCAGTTCTGGCTTTTCTTCATCAATGATTTGCTTGAGGATTTTGGCCACGGCAAGCGGCTCTACCAGCTCGTCATGCTGCACCAAAATGCCGCGATCCGCGCCCATGGCAAGGGCCGTGCGGATGGTTTCCTGTGCCTTCAAAGGGCCTATGGAAACAATGATAACTTCGCTGGCGATACCCGCTTCACGCAGGCGCAGCGCCTCTTCCACAGAGATCTCGTCAAAGGGGTTCATGGCCATTTTCACGTTGGTCAGCTCAACACCGCTACCATCGCTTTTGACACGAACCTTCACATTGTAATCAACCACCCGTTTTACCGGCACAAGTATTTTCATTGTGATCTCCAAAGTGTGCGCAATTGCCGCAAAATTCGTAGCGAACCTATCGGCGCATTCCTACCCTGTCAACGACATGAAACACCGAGATTCACCCAAAATCACAAAGAATTTTTTGCAATGCACAAAACGTTCAGTTTTGTTGGCTCATCGGGCTTAAATCGCGATCAAATAAACGCACACTAGAGCGCTTCAAAAGAATGATCATAAAGGCCCCTGTTAGCAACCCGCCAATATGAGCCCACCAGGCCACTTCGCTGTTGGTGGTGGTAAGGAGGCTGTAAATCTGCATGAGAATCCACGCCCCAAGCACCCACATGGCCGAGAGTTTTAACGGAATGCGCCAAAGCACCAGCACCCAGATTTTTACTCTTGGATGCAGCATGAGATACGCGGCGATGATGCCTGCAACTGCGCCGGATGCACCGATAAGCGGCACAATGGAATCTGGATTGAAAAACGCATGCAGATAACCGCCACCAGCGGCGCAAATCACATAGAAGAAGAAATACTTGATATGTCCGACGGCATCTTCAATGTTGTCGCCAAACACCCATAAGAACACCATATTGCCCAGCAGATGCATCCAGTCGCCATGGAACAGGGCGTAGGTGACGAGGGTCCAGTCGGCAGGGAGGCGATCGAGATTGGCGGGCAGTGCGCGGGTTTCAAACAGCACCGCTGGAATAACCCCATAGGCGGTTGGCAAAACAGCTTCGCCCTGAAACCCGGTAGGTGCCTGAAACAGAGCATATACCAAAACGGTGAGCGCAATAATCGCCCAGTTTACATAAGGGTGCTTGATGTGTTGCAGCGGGTTGGCGTCACGCAGGGGGATAAACATGGTTCATGCTTTGCATTGTTGTGTGGTTATCCAACCCTAGCGGTTTTTACCCGGTACCCACAAGACATCGGCCTGGCCTTTGTCATTGACCCAGCGCGCGGCGACAAACAAAAAGTCTGACAGGCGGTTGAGATATTGGATGCAGCAGGGGCTGATGCGCTCGTCTGGCTGTTGGGCAAGCTCTACCACCAAACGCTCGGCGCGGCGCGCAACGGTGCGGGCCATATGCAGATGCGCGGATGCGGCACAGCCGCCCGGCAGCACAAAGGTGCGCAGGGGCTGCAGATCAACATTCAGCGTATCAATATCATGCTCAAGGCGGGTCACTTGCGTGTCGATAATGCGCAGCGGCTCATAGTCTAGCTTTTCGCCTTTGTCAGGGGTGCAAAGATCTGCGCCCAGATCAAAACAATCGTTTTGAATGTGACCCAGCATATCATCGAGCACGGGATAGATATCGCAAGTGTGCAGCCGGGCAACGCCAATGGCGGAGTTGGCCTCATCAACCGTGCCATAGGCGCTGACGCGCAAATCGAACTTATCGCGGCGCTCGCCATTGCCCAGCGCTGTGGTGCCAGCATCGCCTGTTTTGGTGTAAATCTTGTTGAGAATAACCATATCAATTGCCGGTGAGATACAGCACCGACATCATAACGATGACGGCAATAAATTGCAGAACAACACGCCAGCGCATCATTTTTTGCGACAGGTTGGCACTGCCGCCGCGCATCATATTAAACAGGCCGATAAACAGCACGACAACAACAGCGACGAGTGCGATGGCAATGATGCCTTTGGATAATAATATCATTTTTATACACCAGATTGATGGCTCAACATTGCCTATACCAACGCAGAGCCGAGGCCTTTTGGCAAGTTTGAAAAGCTCAGTATTTTTGAGTTCAGAGCGTTACTTTAACTCATCATTTGAACGCTTGATTAAAAACCGGTCCATGGCGCGGTGGGTGAGAATGCGCTTCAGAGCGCCCATGACATAGGTTGGCGTGGTTACATAATAGCGTGGGCGCGGATTTTTGTGCTCAACCGCGTGCACCAGGCGTTTTTGCACCGCATCTGCACCAAGTTTAAAACGGCTTGTGCCGCCACTTTTCATCTTGAGCATGCGGGCATTGTAATCTTGTTTGTACTGCGAATTTTTCTGATCAATCGTCTCGTCAAAAACCTCAATTGTGCGCGCGACAAACCGGCTTTTGATCGGGCCAGGCTCTATCAGGCTGACATAGATGCCGGTGCCATCCAGCTCCATGCGCAGTGTGTCGGACAGCGATTCCAGTGCGAATTTGGAGGATGAATAGGCTCCGCGATATTTCATCGAGATGATGCCAAGTATAGAGGAGCATTGAACGATCCGGCCATGGCCTGCTTCTCGCATCGCGGGCAGGAGTTTTTGGGTCAAATCGTGCCAACCAAAAAAGTTTGCCTCGAACTGCGCGCGCAGCACATCCGTGCTCAAATCTTCCACCGCGCCAATCTGGCCATACGCGCCATTGTTGAACAGGGCATCCAGCTTGCCGCCGGTGGCTTCCAGCACCTGAGCGGCGCAGGCGGCAATGCTGGCACTGTCGGTATAATCCAGCAAAACGGTGGTCAGGCCCTCGCTTTCCAGGCGCTGCTTATCCGCGTCATTGCGCACACTGGCAAACACCTGCCAGCCGCGGTGCTTCATGGCATGGGCGCAATGATAGCCGATGCCGGTTGAGCAGCCGGTGATCAAAATAGACCGGGAAGATTGCGCCATAAAACTGTTCCTCATTGTGGCCTTGGCCATACCATGGCCATGGTGGGCAGGGTAGGGTGTGACATCGATTTACGGCGGCCTCAAACAGGAATTTTTTGTATGCGATTTTTGAAACGCCTGATCGGCGCGCTGCTGGTGCTGTTTGTCCTTGCAATGACGGGAATTGGAGCGGCTGGCTATTGGTATATGCAGGACGAAAGCCAAGGTGATGTTGCCCTCATCCTTGGCAGCAAAGTGAATGTGGATGGTAGCCTTTCTCCGCAGTTGCAGGCACGGCTTGATCGGGCCTTGCGACTTCATAAAAACAAGCGGGCAACGACCTTTGTTGTTAGTGGCGGCGTTGGTATTGAGGGGCAGGATGAGGCCGTTATCATGGCGGCGTATCTTGTAGAAAATGGCATTGATCGGGGGTCCATTGTGGTGGACAGCAATGGCATCACCACTTTTGCCAGTGCGCAATATATCTCGCGGCTTTATCCACCCAGAACTCGGTTGATTGTCGTCAGCCAGTTTTTTCATTTACCGCGCGGTATTTTGATACTCAAAAAGACCGGGTTTGAGCATGTGAGCGGGGCCGGGGTGGGGTTTTCATTTGCACGCGATATTTACAGTCTGGCCCGCGAAGTGCCTGCGTTTGTGGTCTACGCTTGTTGCAAAGTGCCGTGAGCTTGCGTTAGCTGGCTTTTTTCTGCCGCGATACCAGATAAACACCAAACACAGTTAGGCCCATGCCTGTAAATTCGACGGGGCCAAGGACTTCGCCAAACAGGAAATAGGCCTCGATCGCGATTACCGGCGGGATGAGATAAATCAGCGTTGCCGCGCGCGATACGGCACCCTCGCGAATGAGGATGACCAGCAAGCCAATGGCACCAAAAGACAGTCCGAAGACCGACCAGGCCATGGCACCGATAAGCTC
>NVXB01000091.1 GCA_002746425.1 Hyphomicrobiales bacterium
TGCTTGATGATTCTTGGCTTAAAATGCTGCGGCCTTTGAGTCTAAGCCGTTTGATGGTGGTGCCAATGTGAAACAGTGGCACCAATTCACCTATATAAGTGAATTGGTGACGCTGTTTCGCACTGGCACCACCATCAAACGGCTTAGATCAAAGGCCGCAGCATTTTAAGCCAAGAATCATCAAGCAGCTGTACTCAGGGTATTTGATAGAACTCAATTTTAATGACTGTAATAAATTACAATGATACATCAGGCAGTTACGAGTAAAACTGTGTCATTGATGTCACAGCCCCATCTAAGGGCGCTTTCCCACAGCCTCTAAACATAGCTTCTACATTGATGCTTTAGCGCAGTTCGGCACAGTTGGCTCATCCAACGGGATCGACCCGCTGAATGCCACATTGAAGCAAGTCTTATGACCTCCAATTGTTTCCGGCAGCAGGCGCAGATTTCTAGGACATTTTGAACCATTCGTTCGTTAAGAACAATATTTTTGGAGAATTCCTATGAACAAGAGCCTCCTTCTCGGCTCCGYAGCTGCCCTGGTTATTGCACCAGGYGCWTTYGCTGCWGACCTYCCGGTTGTAGAGCCGGTTGAYTAYGTAARAGTTTGCGACGCATTCGGCGCTGGCTTCCATTACATTCCYGGYACAGAAACATGCCTGAAATTCTCCGGCCGTGTACGTGCTGAAATCGGCATCAATGGTGGCGACACCTTTGAAGATGGCGTTGATGACCCCAGTGACCGTTCTTTCCTTAATTCAAACTTCGAGCTTGTTGTTAACGCTTCATCCATGACTGAAATTGGCATGGTTGTTGGTCAGTTTGCTATTTCTGCTTCTAATGAAGCTGGTGTATCCCTTGGTGATGCATGGATCACAATCGGTGAGAACATTCTCGTTGGTCGTGAGACTTCACGTTTCGATTTTGGTGGCGGCTACGGCATTTATGACGGCTACTATGGTGATGAAGGTCTAAACCAGTTCACCTTTATCATGCCATTTGGCAATGGTGTTTCAGCAACAATTGGCTTGGAAAATAACAATACAGACCGAAATGCTGGAATCGCTAATACTGGCAGCCGAGATGGCATGGAAATACCCGAAATCGTAGCTAGTCTGCGTATTTCTCAGGGATGGGGCTCTGCTCAGATTTCTGGTGCACTTCATCAAAACCGTGTCTATGATGCTTCCGGTTCAGACGAAGAATTTGGTTTTGCCGTGCAAGCTGGTGTAGAACTAAATGTCGGTGCCATGACTAAAGTTAAAGTTGTTGGCGCTTATGCTGATGGTGCTCTTCGCTACGTTGGCGGCAGCGATTATAATGAAGTTTCTTGGGACGGAGCGAATGATCGTATCGATGATACTGCTGAAGGTTGGTATGTATTGGCAGCCTTGAGCCATGATTTCTCGGATCAGTTGAACTTCTCTTTGACTGGTGCTTATCATGATTTTGATGATCAGGCAGAAGTACTCTACATTGGTTCTACAGTTTCATATGAGATTGTTGAAAACTTGACTATCGCTGTAGCTGGTTACTATCAGGATGTTGATCCAGAAAATGCTGTATCAGAAGATACTTGGCAGGCTAAACTGCGTATCAACCGTTCATTCTAATTCTTTACAGAGTTAGTTGAATTTAGGAGCCCGGCGAGAAATTGCCGGGCTTTTTCTTTGAGGGGCGTGGTTGTGGCTGCCTGAACTTGAAGGTGCTGTACTGCTTCAGATCAATGGATGAGTATTTTCACAAAGCACATAGCTAACTCAGTTTTCAGCCAATTCCACGTCTCATATGGCTGTCATCCCAAGACTTGATCTTGGTATCCAGATTTACGATGTCAACTGCACAGCATGGTTTTGCTTAAGCCGCAGTTACTTGCTGGCTTGCCAATGGATACCAAGATCAAGTCTTGGGATGACGAAGCGGATAGGTGTGCGCTGCTGGAAATTACATTCCATTTTGTAGAAAATGGGATGTGATGGTTCCGGTATCATCGTGATGATGTGGATTTCGTTCTTAAGCTATAGCTTTGGCATGGCTTACAGAAAGCCAAAGGCCTGAACTGTATCACAGCAGAAACGGCAGGTTGCTTGAAATAAGTGATCAGGAACTCTTAGCCAACGGCCAAAACCCTATCTAACCACTGTCACACGCACGGATCGCCCTACAGATCCTCTGCCATAAATGCGCACGAACACTGTCGCGCCGCCGCGAAGGAGGTTTCTTCTGGCCGCCCGGTCGATATGGCCGTTCATGACCATGCGTTCCATTGCTGCGCGGTTGTTGATGCTGTCAAAGTAGGGGTCGTCCTCATCACCGCGCTGGGAAATTCCGAAACGGTGGAAATTGGCCCGGTCTTGGCGTAAAACTTGCCAAGGTTGCGTAAGCCGCTGCCCGCGGGAGTTGTAAAGGTCATCTTCCCCAATATAGGCAACGTAGCTGCCCACCAATTCTTGCCCGAAAACAGGGCTTGCCAGTAGGCCCGCAAACACAATAATTACGCCAAATAGCTTTTTCATTCTCAAATCCTCCATCAAGAGTCAGATTGATACGAGGATATAATACCACGATATTAATACCGGCAATTTGAGGTAGGTCAGCCTTATTTGGAGGTTTTTGCGTCCACACCATCCACCTTGTTGAAATGTCTCAACAACACTGTTTGTGTAGAGTGGTCCCATAACAGTGGCGCATGGCCTTCATTTTTGACGGTATAGGCTTTGAGTTTGGGGTGCACTTCTTCCATTTTTGTTACGGTTTCCGGCGTTAAAATGTCGGAGCGTTCGCCGCGCAACACAATGGTTGGGATTTGCTTCAAGGCCATAAAATGTGGCCACAGGGTAGGGATGGGCTGTGTTAGATCCAGGAAATCCAGCGCTTTCAGCAGTTTTTTGTCATAATCCGGTTCGGCGAGATTGTTGCCTTGGGTATAAAGCTGATGAGCAAGCTTTAGCCAGCCAGCATCATCAAGATTTGGAAACTGATTGCGATGAATGTCTTGCATGTGGGCGGCAGCTTCTTCAATCGAGCTGTAGGACTTCATGTGGTTGGCGTAAAATTTGATGCGCGCCAACCCGGAAGCTTCCACCACAGGCCCGATATCATTCAAAACAATGGATTTCATCATGCCGGGGCGAATGGCTGACAAGGCATGCAGAATCAAGCCGCCGCGTGATGTGCCAACAAAATGCGCATGACCAACATTCAAACAAGTAAGCGTCGCCAGCAGGTCTTCGGCCTCTTGCTCAATGGTATATTTGCGCCAATCGGATTCGCGGCCAGAAAGGCCCCGTCCACGATAATCAATGGCGACGACCATGCGCTTTTGTTTTGCATCACGGCTCAAATAGGTTGCAAGATCGTGAAAATCCTTGGCGTTCCGTGTCAATCCAGGCAGGCAGACGACAGGTGCAAGCTTGCGGCCCGCGTGGCCATAAATGCGCGCATGCAATTTTTGGCCGTCCTGGGCGTGCAAAAACACATCGTCCCAGTTCTGGCCATCATCYTGYACGGTTTCATCAGCTTCTTCAGCGCTTTTTGGCGTCAGATGTGCTTCCCAGCCGCTATCTTCAACGGCATCSGRAACGCCGTCGGCAAAGCTCGATGCGCCAGATGCRCTCATGCGCCCAGCAGCTTGGCYACCCAYTGTTGTCTTTGCCATGTTTTACCCGTCCCGCTGGCTTAACCGCCTTTGCGCAAATCTTTGCTCAGTGTCAGGTTCCGCTCATTTAGCCGYGCCTGATAGACCTGCATGTTCTCCATGATTTTTTGAACATAGCTACGCGTTTCGGTAAAGGGAATGCGTTCTATCCAGTCAATGACGTTATCTACATTCATTTTTCGTGGATCGCCGTATTTTTTGCTCCAGCGACGCACCCGCGTGCCGCCCGCATTGTAGCCAGCAAATGTCATAATCAAGGARCCATTATAGCCGTTGATAAGCTTGCCAAGRTAGGWKGCACCAAGCGTCGCATTATAGGCCGGGTCGCTGGTCAGMCGYTTTTTGGAGTATTTCAGCTTGAGGCTGCGYGCCACTTCCTWGGCGGTRGCGGGCATTAATTGCAGYAAYCCRMGYGCGCCAACATGGCTGAYCGCTTTGGGGTTAAAATTRCTTTCTTGCCGGGCAATGGAATAAACCACGGCTTTGCCAACAGAGCGGGGCACCTTGGTTTTCTTGGGAATWGCAGCAATCGGRTGTGAYAAATGGTGCAACTCATGCCCTTCGGCCTCGGCYARACGACCAACTTGCAGMGCRACATCGTATAATTTYGCTTTTTCTGCCCGTTTGGCCAGCAGCACAATTTCTGCCGGGTCTTTYAGTTTTTGCGCCTGAGAGCGCAAGAACCTGGCAGCAAGTTTCGGCTGATCGATTTTAAACAGCCGGTTGATGGCTTTAACAGCCGGRCGYGCATTATGCCKGCGTTTAATTTCAGCTGTAATYTTCGGGTTGCCAGTCAAGTTCAGAGATTTTCGGCCCAGCTTCTCATTGGCYAATTGACCATAAAAAACAGTAGGGTAGCGCGCTGCACGGGCGTAGTTTTCTTTGGCCCTGGCTTTGTTTCCGGCGRCCTCATCGGTGCGGGCAATCCAATAGAAAGCGCGTGCGCGGCTACGGGGCCGTTTGGCAATTTGYTCGATTCGYTCAAAATGRGGGCGYGCCAATTTGGGGTTTTTCAARTAGCGCAGCGCATACCAGCCAGCATGAAAGCTGGATTCTGCAATGGTAGCGGGGGAACCACCGCGGTGAGCCGCAGCAATGTCATAGGCTTGTTGCGCGCGTCCAAGGTCAAGCATATTTCGCGAGGCGATACGTCGTTCAACCCACCATTCATCCGGGTCGACAAGTTTTTTGGGGTCGCTTGGTGCGGTTTGCAACAGTGCCGCAGAATCTCGYGGGTTCTTGGTGCGGCGCAAACGTTGAACTTTGGAGAAGATGAAGCCTGGGTCCTTACGCATGGACTTTGGAACCTTCTTCATAAGCCCGGGTGAGGTCCTGTGGTTTTTGGTGGCGGCAATACGGTATTTAACAAGCGCACGATAATCAGATCCCATAAACTGGGCGACACGGCTGGCCTCGGAAGTGCGCTTATTATAAAGGTGCATATCAACGCGCCATTTATGGTCRCTGACGCGCAAAATCTTTTTGAATTTACGTCGAATCGTTTTCTCATACCCTTTGGATAAACGACTGGTACGCCACAATTTTCTGATGAGTTTCGCGGCTTCCTTTTTCTGTCCCGCTGCCTGCAAGGCTTCGGCCTTTTGCACAATGCCCTGAATGGAAAGTGGRKCGCGGTTGCCGTAGATGCTCAATACTTGCTGGAAGCCGATTTTTCGGCGYGCAAGGGCTTGTTCKGCRCGCCGTGTCAGCGTGCTTTGGGTGGGGAAATCCGGATACTCGGCCTGAAACCCGGTGATCATATCATAAGGCACCAGATCATCACCGGTTCTGGCCAAGCGCCAAGTCAAAATGGCCTTGTCGATAGGGTCTTTCATGCCAGCACGAATGGCGATGGCATCCAGTATTTTGTTTTTACTGATGGCTTTAAGCGCGGTACGCAAGCTGCCTTTTTTGGCAGAAACTTTGGGCATTTTTGAGCCAAGCTGTGGCARAAACGCCARCAGYGGATTGGCATCRRTGRCTGAGGCWGCAAYCGTTTTKGTYGCGRCCGCAATRATTGGRCGRGGCGTTGGCAGCGGWATYTTGCTCAAYKCGGCATCGGAGTTTTCAATCARCGCGCCAATAACGTCTTTACTTGTCGCATGGCCACCAAATGAGGGCTGAAATTGCAACAGGCTGGCAATAGCGAGTGTTGTAAGCACGTTGGAAATTTTCAAAAAATGCATATTGCCGGTCGCCCTAAATCTTCTGCAGGTAGAAAAATAGCGTAACAGCAAACCGTTAACAGGCATTCTTAATGAAAACCAAACGGAATCAGTTACGCTTGTCTTTTAATATAGCAGAAAGACTGTGCAATCATTATGGCCGAGTAAGGCTAATCTGGCGTTTTGTGCATGTGCTCAAAATACCATGATTGGAAATGCCGCAYCCAWAGGGGTGCAAACTGCTTGAAGTAACRRGTTTGCGCCACTATTGTCCGGCAATCTTGGAAACAAGACCTAATTGGTTSTAAACAAACCAGACGACGCAACATGGCCGCGATGCCGGGTAACACCCGACATCTGGCTTCTCAATTATTGGATAAGATTATGTTCAAAGGCTCGCTTACCGCTCTGATAACCCCATTTGATAATGGCAAGGTTGACGAGAAGAGCTTTGAAAAGCTGGTTAACTGGCAGATAGAGCAGGGCTCCCATGGCCTCGTTCCTGTTGGTACCACGGGTGAATCACCTACCTTGTCCCATGAGGAGCACAAGCGGGTTGTGGCYCTGTGTGTGGAAGTGGCAGCGCGCCGCGTGCCGGTGATTGCCGGTGCCGGGTCCAACAACACTGCCGAGGCGGTTGATTTGGCRCAGCATGCCCAGCAAGCCGGTGCGGATGGTGCTTTGGTGGTAACGCCTTACTACAAYAAGCCCAGCCARGAAGGCCTGTATCAGCATTATAAAACCATTAATGACGCGCTCGATATTCCTATCATCATCTACAATATCCCGCCGCGCAGCGTGGTGGATATGTCTGTTGAGACGATGAAGCGCTTGTTTGATGATTGTACCAATATCATCGGCGTTAAAGATGCGACGGCAGATATTAGCCGTGTCAGCGATCAACGCGAGGCGATGGGAGAAACGTTTCTGCAACTGTCTGGCGAAGATGGTACGGCGCTGGGCTATATGGCGCATGGTGGCCATGGCTGTATTTCGGTAGCTTCCAACGTGGCACCGGCTTTGTGTGCGCAGTTTCAGGAAGCTTGCCTCGCGGGCGACTATGCTAAGGCGCTTGAGTTGCAGGATAAGCTATATCCGCTGCACACAGCCTTGTTTGCAGAACCAAATCCATCGGCGGCAAAATATCTCTTGTCTTTGATGGGTATCATCGCGAAAAACGAGTTGCGTTTGCCAATGCTGCCCTTGTCTCCGGCCGTTGAGGCGCGTGCGCGTGCTGCGGCTGAGCATGCTGGATTGCTGTAAGTTATTTCGAAAGAGTTCAGGCTGTGAGTGCTAAAAAGGTCAAAAAACCGCCCAGCAAAGTAATCGCCAATAATCGGCGTGCCTACTTTGACTATGCCATTGGTGATACGCTTGAAGCGGGTATTATGTTGACTGGTACTGAGGTGAAGGCTCTGCGTGTTGGCAAGGCTAACCTCGGGGAATCTTATGCCGGGCCAATGGGCAACAGCAATGAGATTTTTCTGTTTAACCTGAATATCCCTGAGTACACTCAAGGCAATCGCAATAATCACGAGCCGAAGCGGCCGCGAAAGCTGCTCATGCATCGGCGCGAAATAGAGCGCATGTTGGCTGGCGTGCAACGCGGTGGCATGACGATTGTTGCCCTAAAACTCTATTTCAATGACGATGGCAGGGCAAAAGTTGAGCTCGCCCTCGCCAAGGGTAAAAAAGAGCATGACAAGCGGCAAACTGAGAAAAACCGGGATTGGGCGCGCGAGAAAAGCCGCCTGATGAAAAACCTCAGCTAATCTGGTTTTATGCGGGCTATGAGCCCGTATTCACGATTGCTCGAGCTCTACTTCTCAATAATTATTGAAAATATTATACGTGATAATGGCTGTATTCAGCCGTTCCCACCTATCTGAACGCATTCTGAACGGCCAGTTCAGCAATGGTTCCATCGCGCTCCCCTAAACCTTGTTCAACGTCAAACAACCGATGTTTAGCAAAACCAAAACAACACACTCTTTAGGAGAGAAACCATGAAACGCTCAGTCCTCATCGCCGCAGTAATCGCCCTCACAACAGCCTTTTCCGCACCGGTTATGGCAAACGGAATTTCCATCGAGCAGTTCGGCATTGGTAACGCTGCCGGCGGTGGCCAGGTTGGCTTTAACAACCTCATCGGTGTGTTCCAGAATGGCGGCGGAAACGGTGTTTTGGCCCAGCAGTTCGGTAACGGAAACGTTGCAGCAGCAGGTCAGTCCGGCTTCAACAATGGCGCTGAAATCTGGCAGGCAGGCAATGGCAATCAGGGCGGCGTTGGCCAGGTTGGCAACAACCACAATTTCTTCCTCAGCCAGGACGGTAATGGCAACGTGGCCGCTGGCACTCAGCAGGGTAACAACTGTAACGCCGCGATTTCGCAGACAGGCAGCGGCAACACAGCAGCTTTCGTGCAGTCCTGCCCATAAGCAAACAATTTAATGAGAATGGTCGGGACCTCCCACCCGGCCATTTCTCCTATTCCAAAACACGTATTTTAAGGAAAAATCTTATGATGACGTCTTTTACCGGTGCCAAATTGGCCACCATTATCGCCCTCAGCGCGGCCACAATTGGTTGCGCCTCATCCGCCTTCAGCACAAAGAATGATGCCATGTATTGCGAAATCAAAGCCAGTGATATGGGCGGCATGATTATGCTGGAAAATCTGGTTCATGCCGATACAGCCATTCAGGGCACGTATCGCTTCAAGCTGAAAAGCACCGGCGGTGGTGGCTCGACCAACATCTCGCAGGGCAGCAATTTCACCGCATCACCGGGGTCGCCAGCCACTCTTGGCCGCATGATGCTCAATAGTGGTGTGATCTACGAGGCCAAGCTTGATGTAACTGTCAATGGTGTCAGCTTTACCTGCGCCGAGCGTATCGGCGGGGCTGTTTGATCCAGTTCTCACACAACGAAAGGCTCTGAGTTCTTTTGAATTCAGAGCCTTTTAGTGCGTTTTGGATCAGTCGTAGAGCCGCGCTCTAATGCCCTTAAAAACAGTTTCGAACATTTCCGTCGTTAATCGCCGCGTGTTGGTGTTGTAGCGCGAGCAATGATAGCTATCGAAAAGGATTATTTTTTTACCTTCCCATGCTGGCAAATCATGGATGGCCGCATGGCCAAACGGAAAATCTTTTAGGCGCAGGCCAAGCGTGCGCAAAAACGTGTCATGGGCTATTCGGCCCAAAGCCAACACGCCAATCAGGGAAGTATGCGCTTTCAGCGTGTTTTGCAAAAACGGCCTACAAGCGTTGATTTCTGCGCCAATAGGCTTGTTTTCAGGCGGCACACAGCGCACCGCATTGGTGATCATCGTATCAATCAATGCAATGCCATCATCTGGGCGAGCTTGATACGTGCCACTCAAAAAACCGTATTTTTCCAGCGTGGCGTAGAGCAAATCACCGGCATAATCGCCAGTAAAAGGACGCCCGGTTGCATTGGCACCGCGCAGGCCCGGAGCAAGGCCGAGCACCATCAATTTGGGGTTTGGGCTGTTGAAGCTGTCAACGGGTGCGTTGTGCCAGTCAGGCTCCGCCGCGCGCCACTTTTCTCGAAGCTCTACGAGGCGAGGACAAAGAGGGCAGTCTCGGCCAGGATCGGTAATTGGGTCAATAATTGGGTCGGTAATTGTGTTAGTAATTGAATCAGTTTCTAAATTCATAAATGTTTCTCGCGGAATATTCCCGCGAGAACAACATCAAATGGACCGTTTGATCAATAGGGCACATGAAAATAGAACGGCCCAAAACAGGGTAACCCAAAATAGAACGGCATGGGTCAAGAACAAAAAACGACCAAGCCTAGAGGGTTAGTCCAGACTTTGGTTCTTGGCTCAATACTCTTCTTCGAATTGTGATGCATCCGCTGTTGCCTGCGGCTCATCATTCGGTGCCGCGCGCTGCGGGCGATCAGATGGGTCCCGGCCAACTTGCGTCATCAGCTTTGACAGCTCAATGAATTGATCGGCTTGGCGTCGCAGCTCATCCGCAACCATAGGAGGCTGTGTAGACAGGGTTGATACAACGCTGACTTTCAGGCCCTTGCGCTGCAAAGCTTCTACCAGAGAGCGAAAGTCGCCATCGCCGGAAAACAGCACGATATGGTCCACATGTTCCGCAATTTCCATCGCATCAACAGCAAGCTCAATATCCATATTGCCTTTGATTTTACGGCGGCCCGCTGAATCAAAGAATTCCTTGGCAGCTTTGGTGACCACAGCATAACCATTATAGGCTAGCCAATCAATCAATGGGCGAATGGATGAGTATTCTTGGTCTTCCGCAAGAGCAGTGTAGTAATAGGCTCTTACCAGATAGGTTTCTTGTTGAAATTGTTTAAGCAGTCGCTTGTAATCAATATCAAAACCAAGCGCTTTACCGGTTGCATAAAGGTTGGCACCATCAATAAACAGAGCAACCCGTTCACGGTTGTCAAACATGGCAATCTTCTCCATAAAAATTTAAAGGTGGTTTACGCAGATTTCGAAATAAACAAAATAACTTGCTARCGGGCTGCGCCCCAAAATACCACCTTAAAGTTGTATTATCTTGAAGTCTCGCGAAAAGCAAGACAAWTATACGTAYTATTGACAATGCAAAARTGATGAAAAGRCTTGCTAGTCATTGATTACGTGGCGGAAACATCATTGGATTAGTAATGAATAAGCTTACCCTATTTCCCCTAGATGGGAAATTTGTCAATAGTTGTTTTGTCTAAGGACTTCATATTCTATCTGTAAATTGGTTGTCTCTTGGTAACAAGCAGCCATGACAAAACTACCCGCAAACCACTTGCATTTATTCAACGGCCCGCGTATATGCGAGACAAATTCCCAAAAAGGATATAAATATGGCTCGCGTAACCGTTGAGGATTGCGTCGATAAGGTTGAAAACCGTTTCGATCTAATCCTGCTTGCTGCCCATCGTGCCCGGATGATTTCAACCGGCTCTGAATTGACTGTTGAACGTGACAACGATAAAAATCCAGTTGTTTCCCTTCGGGAGATCGCGGATGAGACCGTTGATACGGCAGATTTGCAGGAAGAGTTGATTCACTCCTTGCAGAAATATGTTGAAGTTGATGAGCCCGAAGCAGAACCTATTGCTTTGCTTGCTGATGCTTCTGCAGAAATTCCAGGCACCGGCACCCAGCCTGACGTAACATTTGACCAGATGTCGGAAGATGATCTTCTTGCTGGTCTTGAAGGTCTTGTGCCACCTGATCGTTCTGACGATTAGGCCTTGCATATCGCGCTTGTCTGACAAGCGTTAATTCAAAAGAGCCACCCAAGGGGATTTGTTGTCCTCGTGGGTGGCTTTTTGTTGAAATCTGCACCCACATGAACAATGTTAGGAGTGGGTTAGAACCCGGCCTTCTAAAATCCTGATATGTTTCCTCTTTCCAAGATGTGTACACGCCGATGATGCGGCAATTCGAATTGCTGGAACGTGTTCAGAAGTACAATCCCGATGCGGATGAAACGCTACTGAACAAAGCCTATATCTACGCTATGCAAAAGCACGGCCAGCAGAAGCGTGCCTCGGGCGAYCCGTATTTTTCTCATCCTCTTGAAGTYGCGGCCATTCTGACWGAACTGCATATGGATGAYGCAACCATTGCTGTTGCCCTGCTGCAYGACACGATTGARGAYACYGACGCYACCAGGGCCGAGATTGATGGCCTATTCGGGCCAGAAATTGGCCAATTGGTGGATGGGCTGACCAAGATTGCGCTGCTTAATCTGGATTCCCGGCAGGAGGTTTCCAAAAAGGCCAAACAGGCTGAAAACCTGCGCAAACTTCTTCTGGCCATATCTGATGATGTGCGGGTTTTGCTGGTTAAGCTGGCGGACCGGCTGCACAATATGCGCACGCTTGGCCATATGGCCGATGATAAGCGCAAGCGTATTGGTCAGGAAACGCTGGATATCTATGCGCCGCTTGCGGGCCGTATGGGCATGCAGGATATGCGCGAGGAGCTGGAAGACCTTGCCTTTGCCAATGTGAACCCGGAAGCGCATCGCAATATTTCAGAGCGGCTTAAAGAGCTGTCAGACGAAAACGATGCCATTCGYAGCCAGATTGAACTGGAATTGCGCGAACGCYTMGATAAGGCGGGCATCACAGCGCAGGTYACCAGCCGCAAGAAAAARCCWTATTCGGTGTTTCGCAAGCTKGAGCAGAAATCYATMAGTTTTGAACAATTGTCAGATCTTTTGGCATTTCGAATYGTCACRGTGGATGAACCAAGCTGCTATGCYGTGTTGGGCATYGTCCACAGYGCATGGTCYACTGTTCCTGGTCGTTTTAAGGACTATATTTCTGTCCCCAAACAAAAYGACTATCGCTCCATTCATACCACTGTTGTCGGCCCTGCCAGACAGCGGGTTGAGTTGCAGATACGCTCTGAAGGGATGCACCGTATTGCTGAATTCGGCATTGCGGCGCACAGCCTTTACAAGGATGGCATCAAGGCGTTTGGCCGCAATATTGCAGAATCAAACGCCTACGCYTGGCTGCGCAAAACCATTGAGACACTATCCACCGGTGGCACAGCTGAAGAGTTTCTTGAAAACACCAAGCTGGAGCTGTTTCACGATCAGGTTTTTTGCTTCACCCCAAAGGGCCGGTTGATTGCTCTGCCAAAAGGGGCAACGCCTGTTGATTTTGCCTATGCCGTGCACACCGATGTTGGCGACACCTGCGTTGGGGCCAAGGTTAGCGGCCGGATTATTGGATTGGCGACAACGCTGAAAAACGGCGACGAAGTTGAGATCATAACGTCGAAAAAACAGACACCGCCCAAAGCATGGGAAAACATTGTGGTTACCGGCAGGGCGCGCTCTGCCATTCGCCGGGCTAACAGAGCAGTGGAGCGCGATCGTTGTTTATCCCTTGGCCAGCAAATGCTGGAGTGGGGCTTTCGCAATATAGACCTTCAGTTTGATCCTGACATTGTCGCAAAAGCGGTGATGACGCTTAAACGTTCCGACACTGATGATCTAACGGTGGCGTTAGGTTCGGGTGARTTGACCATCGATACGGTTATGGAAACGCTGTTTCCCGATTATCAAAACAGCCGTTCCGCACTGGGGCCATTGCCGGAAAATGAAGGCTGGTTTGGTCTTAAAGCTTCATCTGCCATTCGGTTTCGCAAACCCAGCGGTGAGAGCATTGGTGCGCGTGCCGACAAACTGCAAATTGATGTGACATCCATTCCTGGTGTTAATGGCAATTTGCCGGTGAATTTTGGCGCAGGYGGYGGSGCYGTGCCGGGAGATCGCATTGTTGCTATTCTCACGCCKGGCAAAGAAATTACGGTCTATCCAATYCACTCCAAACGTTTAATGGCGTTTGATGAGGAACCGGAGCGGTGGCTGGATGTGCGCTGGGATATTGAACCGGGCAGTATGGAACGCTTTCCGGCGCATTTATTCGTCTCAATGCTCAACGAGCCAGGCTCCCTGGCCAAAGTGGCAAAAATTATTGGCGAGACCGACGGCAACATCGATAACATTAAAATGACCAAACGYGCTCARGATRTCACCGAAATGATGATTGATCTTGAAGTATGGGATTTAAAACATCTGATGCGTATATTAAAAGAAGTACGTGCCTTGCCTGTTGTTTCCATGGTTGAGCGTATAAGTGAATAAGCGGGGAGAATACGACTAGATGAAACAAGCCGAAGTCCTACAGATTTTCAAGGAGTGCAATGCGCTTCTGGAAGGGCATTTTATTTTGACATCTGGCTTACGCAGTCCAATCTTTCTGCAAAAAGCCCGGGTGTTTATGTATCCCGATAAAACCGAAAAGCTGTGCCGCGCGCTGGCCGAGAAAATAACCGCCTCCGGCCTTGGCCCGTTTGATGCCATCGTCTCGCCTGCTGTTGGCGGGCTGATCCCCGGTTATGAGACCGCGCGCCATCTCAATTTGCCTGCTCTTTTCGTTGAGCGGGAACATGGTGAGTTCCGCCTGCGGCGATTTGAGCTGGAGCCCGGTTCAAAAATTTTGGTCGTTGAAGATATCGTTTCCACGGGCCTGTCTATTCGCGAGACGCTGGCCTGTCTTAAAAAATTGAACCTGGATGTGCGCGCCTGCGCATGCCTGGTAGATCGCACGGATGGTGAGGCTGATGTGGGCGTACCGCTTATTGCGCTAACCGGCTATAAGGTTCCAGCCTATGCACCAGAGGACATCCCCGAGGAAATGGCGGCGATTACACCTGTAAAACCGGGCAGTCGAGGGCTATCTAAATAATATGCCACTTAGTTTCTTCCAGATGATCGGTTCCTGACAACAATGCTGTTCAAGCGCAAAAAACCGGAACATGTATGGCAGCGTCTGCGCATCGCTGTGTGGCCGAGGCGCAACTGGGTGCGCTCCTATCAATATATTACAAAACGGGTGTTGCGCCTATCCGCATCGCCGCATGTTATTGCGCTTGGCTTTGCCACCGGTGTGTTTGCTTCGTTCACGCCGTTTTTGGGTTTTCACTTCATTATTTGCTTGGCACTAGCCTTTATCATGGGCGGCAACATGATTTCCTCGGCGCTGGGCACGTTTTTGGGTAATCCGCTGACGTTTCCGTTCATCTGGATATCGACCTACAAAATGGGAAATTTCATTCTGTTTGGTCATGCCGGTGCGCACAGCATGAGCACGCTAGCTGGCTTAATCCACAATGTGTCGGTCAGCAATTTACTGCAAATCATCAAACCGATGACGGTCGGGGGCATCTTGCTTGGGGTTCCCGCTGGGATAATTGCCTATTTCCTCATCCGCCGTCTTGTGTTTGTCTATCAACGCTCCAGACTGGCTGCTATGGCACGACGCGCTGAACAGCGGGTGCTGGATAAGGTTTTGCATCGCGGAGATGGGCATCATGAATAAGCAAAGATCAAATGATTTGCGACTTGGCGTTAACATTGATCATGTGGCGACCGTGCGAAACGCCAGAGGTGGACCGCATCCAGACCCGGTGCGCGCAGCGCTTATGGCGCAAAAGGCTGGTGCCGATGGCATCACAGCGCATTTGCGCGAAGATCGTCGCCATATCAGCGATCTGGATATTGAACGCCTGCGCCGCGATATAGACATTCCGCTGAATTTCGAGATGGCTGCTACCGAGGAAATGCTGGGCATTGCCCTTGCGCAAAAACCTCATGCTGCCTGTATCGTGCCGGAAAAGCGTGAAGAACGCACCACGGAAGGCGGCCTTGATGCCGCTGGCGGGCATAATCAGCTCAGCCCCATTGTGCGCCAGCTTTCAGATGCCGGTATTCGAGTATCGCTGTTTATTGAGGCTGATGAGCGCCAGCTAGATGCCGCCGTGCTTCTGGGCGCGGCCGTGGTGGAGCTACACACCGGCACTTATTGCGAGGCCTGGCTCAACGGCGATATGGAAGCTTTTGAACGGGAACGTGCCCGCATTGCCGCTGCTGCTGAAGCGGGCGTTGCGCGCGGGCTGGAAGTGCATGCTGGCCATGGCCTGACCTATGATACAGTGCAGCCGATTGCTGCTATTCCTGCCATCAAAGAGCTGAACATTGGTCATTTTTTGATCGGTGAGGGCATCTTTATCGGTCTGGATGTTGCCATGCGAGAAATGCGCCAATTGATGGATGAAGCGCGCCAGTCCGCCATGGAGAAAATCTCCTCGTGATTATCGGGCTTGGCAATGATCTATGTGACATTCGCCGAATAGAAAAAACGCTGGATCGGTTTGGCCAGCGTTTTATCGAACGCATTTTTACGCCCTTGGAGATTGCCAAGTCTGAACGCCGCCATCAGCGCGCCGCGTCATACGCAAAACGTTTTGCGGCCAAGGAAGCTTGTTCCAAAGCTTTGGGAACCGGGTTTCGGCGCGGGGTGTTCTGGCGCGATATGGGCGTTGCCAATCTGCCATCAGGCAAACCAACCATGATACTAAGTGGTGGTGCCCTTGCACGGCTTGAAGAGATCACGCCAGAAGGAATGGACTATCAGTTGGATATCACCATTACCGATGACTATCCGATGGCGCAGGCGATTGTCATTATTACGGCGATACCCAAAGGCTAATTGCGGGCCTAATCCTCGTTTCATGTCGAAAAACCATCCCTAAAATGGACGGAAGATTAATTCTGCATAGCATCCATTGCGAAAGCAGGGTCGAGGGGATACATAGCGTTCAACACCTAAATTTTATCAAACGAATTGTGAGACGCAATGAGCGCTGCAAATACCAAAGCAGAGAAGAAGAACGAAGGCGGCATGAAAGAGATGGTTGTGGTCATCGTTCAGGCCCTTCTCATCGCATTGATCTTCCGTTCCATGCTGTTTCAGCCCTTTAACATTCCCTCCGGCTCGATGATGCCATCGCTGCTGATTGGCGATTATGTCTTCGTGTCAAAGTTCTCCTACGGCTACAGCAATTATTCGCTGCCCTTTGCACCGGATTTGTTTGAAGGTCGCGTATTTGATAGCCCGCCAGAGCGCGGCGATATTGCTGTGTTYCGCGTGCCAACAGATGGCAATAAAGAYTATATCAAACGYGTTATTGGYCTGCCGGGYGATCGTATCCAGATGAAGGATGCGGTGCTTTATATCAATGATGTGGCTGTGCCCAAAGAATTCCTCGATGATGTTGAAATGACCCGACCTGATGGGCGCAAATTCAGCTCCCGTCGCTATGTAGAAACGCTGCCAAACGGTGTAACCCACTTCACACTGGACAGCCCACTTAGCTCAAACGGCGAAAACACGGCTGTGTTTACGGTGCCTGAGGGGCATTACTTCATGATGGGTGATAACCGCGATGGCTCCAGCGATAGCCGCTTTGGCCTTGGCGCAGTGTCAAAAGATTTGTTCGTCGGTAAAGCTCAAATCATCTTCTTCTCAATCGAGCCGCCATCACGCGCGCGCCACATTTGGCGCTGGCCGAGTGATGTGCGCTTTGACCGCCTGATGAATTCGCTTTGAGCGCTAAATTCTCCAAAAAAGAACGTGCGCGGCTGGAAACTGTCGCGCAGCGTTTGGGGCACGAATTCAACAATTTGCTTTTGCTAAAACATGCGCTGACGCATATGAGCGCGGTGGGTGATGATCGCA
>NVXB01000092.1 GCA_002746425.1 Hyphomicrobiales bacterium
CGATGCATCATTCTCAATTTGGCAAATGCTCACAATGTCCTTGATACCCAATTTATTTACTCCAATATTAGAGTGGCAGTGGCGGCTTCGCTTGCGTACAAGATGTGGTGATGCCTGTTGTGTGGAAACGCGCTCACGGAAAAGGCCGTGTGTTCTATTCCGCTCTTGGCCACGTTGCAGCGGAGTTTGAAAACCGCGAGATGAAGACAATCTTGCAGCGCGGCATGGCCTGGGCCGTTCGTTAGGCTTTTCGCTTAGCCTTGAAAAACAACGGTATGTGGAACAGCGCAAAACCTGCAAAGGCAAAGAACCAGCCAAAAGCTGCGATGTGCAACAGCAGGTCGGTGTGACCATCGACGATGGCGGCTGTGATGCGGGCGATGGCGGCGGACAACAAGGACACAAAAATCAAATTTGTGACCATGGTGGATTTTAGCGGTCGCCCGGAATGCCCAAAGCTTGCGCGCACCATGACGGACATGGTCATCGAGCCCGCGGCACCTGCGCCCCACGCATGCATGGGCGCGAGCGATGACACGGCATCTGGCACCAATATGGAAAGCGCCAGCAGTAAAAAGCCGACCGGAATAAAGGCGTAGCTGATATGCAGAATGATGACCAAAGGATCGCGCAATGTGCGAAACCCTGCCCAGCGCGACAGGCGGATGAACTGCGCTATTGCCGCTAACAAAGCCAGCACCGCCGTGACCATGGATTGAGGCGCTGCAACCCAGCTGAGCAAGGTTGGTATGGCAACCAGCAGCGATGCTTTATCCACCGTATTAAACGGCGTTGGCAGTTGGCCCGGGTTCTCGCGCACCAGCCAATTGCGGGTGAAACTGGGAATAATCCTCCCACCAATCAGCATGATCAAGGTGATGATCGCCGCCATGGCAAGGCGCTGGCTGATATCACTGATGCCATAAAAATGCGCTTCCAGATGAAACAACCCATTGGCGACCAGCAAGACAAAGAGTGGGATCACCACCTTCAGATTTTTCCAGTTTTGCCCCTTGATGATTTCACGCGCAATAACGCCGCCAATACTGGCAAGAAACGCAAGGTCTATGGCCATGGCCGGCGCCCAGCCAATATGGCTGGAGAAACCAATGGCGATACGCCCGGCAAACCACACCAAAACCAACACCAACAAAGGATAGCCTCGAATGGGCATCCGCCCGGTCCAATTGGGCACCGCTGTAAACAAAAAACCCGTCAAAATGGCAGATAAATAGCCATAAAACAACTCATGAACATGCCAGTCCGATGGCGCGAAAAGCGTGCTCAATTCCAACTCGCCGTAAAATACCGGCAGCCATAGCATCACCGACACGCCCGCATATAAAGAGCCAAGAAAAAAGAATGGCCGAAAGCCGTAGCTGAGTATGGCGGGGCCAGTCCATGGTTGTGAGCGGTGTGTGGGCATCAATGCGTCTCGTAAATGTTCTGGGGCAGGTTGGCTAAAGCCTATCACCGCTGGGGCAATGTAATTTGTGCTTACGCAAATTCAATTGAGGTTTCAACCGCCGCCGCTTTGATAGCGATTTAAGCAAAAGCGCCAATGGAGCATGGCCAGAGCAACGACAATTGGTCCGGCTATGAGCGATAGGAAAGGAGCGGCGCTGCCCAGAACAACCACATCCTTGCCAAGAAATACCGAGACCGGAACATAGTTTATGAAACCCAGCGGCACGATTGTCATCATAATCCACTGCAAGCCAGCGGGATAAATGTTGAGCGGATAGCGCGTTAGCTCCCAAAATCCGAAATAGATTGAGAACAGATAATTGGAGCGCACCAGCACCATGGCCGAAGCGCCAATCATTGTTGTTATCGCACCGACCAGCAGGGATGCGCTTATGAGTGTTGTAAAGAAGTAAATCCCGCTGGAGAATGTCCAGATGGCATCCACCTGAAACAGTGCCCAGATCATCAGCCCGACAGCCAGCACAATATGGCCAGCATAGCCAATGTTCAGGCCCGAAAAGGTAAGGTAGGCCCATGGGCTGATGGGTTTGACCAGCAGCGTATCAAACGTTCCAAGGCGTACCAATTCCTCAAAGTTCTTGAACTGGTTGAAGCTAAAGGCAGCACCAAGAGAATAGGCCAGCAATTGAAAACTCAGTAGCAGCGCCAGTTCAGGCCAGTTCCAGCCGCCCAGCGTATCAAATTTATAAAGCAGCACCCAGATGGCCCCATACGCACTGCCATAGGCGATGAACTGTGCCACCCGGTCCACAATAAAGGCCCCGCGATATTCCATCTGGGATTTGATAAACATTTTAACCAGCAGGAATAAGGTTTTCAGCATGGCTTACCCTCCCTGCACAACAATGCGCTGGGTCGCGCGACGCCACAGCAAGGTAACAATACCCGCCAGAAACAACATCCAGCCTAGCCCGATCAGGAAATAGAGCAGCGTTTGGCCAACATCCATTTTGCCAAGATAGACCGCCGTTGGGTGAAACCCGATCCATGCAAATGGCAGAAATTTGATGATGGCGGCAATGTTTTCTGGGAAAAACCACAGCGGAATGAACGCGCCGGAGAGAATGGAGATCAACGAACGCAGCAACCATTCCAGTGAAAACGCA
Source organism: Hyphomicrobiales bacterium (assembly GCA_002746425.1). Classification (GTDB taxonomy): domain Bacteria; phylum Pseudomonadota; class Alphaproteobacteria; order Rhizobiales. Next base: position 2,595 of record NVXB01000092.1, read on the forward strand.
GTCATCAGCCAAAACGACAAAAGCCCGGCAATGGCAGAGAGGCAGAATAATAAGGAGAAGGACAGTAGCCAATAGGCCACAAACATGGCCCCGTGAAACACGCTGGCTGGGGGCAACAGGCCATACACAGAACTGGTAATAATCACCACCGGCACCACCACCATTGTGAGCTTGAAGCCGAGGTTGCCAATTTCACTATGAAGCAACATCACCGGGTAATGCAGCGGTTTTAGCAGGAATACGGCAACGTCTCCGGTCTTGATTTGAGTGCTGATGGTGTTGACAAGGTGCGGCCATTCCCATGCGCCCAACAGGGTGCCCCCAAGAATGGCATAGGTCAGCATGTCGGCACGGGTGATGCCATCGACGCTGACGATGCCCCTATAAATCGAAACCCAAATTGCAATTTTGGCAAACACGGTGACCAACTCACCCAGTATCTGCGCCCATACCTGGCCGCGATAAGCCAGGCGGGTTTGAAAGGCGCTTGTGGTAAAAGCGAGATACCTCATGATTCACTGGAGCCGTACGGGCCAGGTTTTTCCTGATAAGCGGGCTTTTCCTGATAATAAGTGCGGATTACTTCTTCGATGTTGGGTTCTTCAATCGTGACATCTTTTAGGCCAAACCCTTTTGGAATTTCAGCCAGAACATCAATCAGCGACACCTCTTCATCTTCAATCAGATAGTGTTTGAAACGCCCTTCGTCGCTGACGAGGTCGGCACCTTCGAGGGGCAGTGCGCCCGGATCACTGGAGAACTCCAGCCGCAAGCGCCGTTTAAAGCCCATCGCGCTGCGCAAATTGGCCAAGGCGCCATCAAACAGCAATTTGCCCTCATCCACCATAATCAGCCGCGGGCATATCTGCTCGATATCCTGCAAATCATGGGTGGTCAGAATAATGGTGACGCCGCGCTCGCGGTTCATTTCCGCCAAAAACTTCCGCACTGCATCCTTGGCCACAACATCCAGACCAATGGTGGGCTCATCCAAAAATAGAATTTTGGGGTCGTGCAGCAATGCCATAACAATTTCACAGCGCATGCGTTGGTCAAGGCTGAGCTGGCGCACGGCACGGTCTAAAAAGGGCTCAAGGTTGAGCATGGCGCTAAAATGCACCAGATTCTGACGATAGAGCTCCTCTGGAATGTCGTAGATACTTTGATGCAGTTTGAAGGAATCAATGACCGGCAAATCCCACCACAATTGGCTACGCTGGCCAAAAACCACGCCAATCTCGCGGGCGTTGATCATGCGTTGCTTGTGCGGCACCCGCCCCAGAACAGAAATGTCGCCGCTGGTTGGYAGCAAAATGCCGGTCAACATYTTGATCATGGTGGATTTGCCYGCACCATTTGGCCCAAGGTACCCCACAGCTTCACCAGCATCGATGGTAAACGAGATGCCATCAACCGCCTTCACTTCTGTATATTCGGAGGTGAACAGAGTTTTGAGCGCACCGCGAAAACCGGGAAAGCGCTTGTGCTGRCGAAAATACTTTTTCACACCATTTGCAGAAATAATGGGCTGCACGACGAGCGCTCCTTAGCGAGGTTTGTGAGCAGCTAAAATCGGCTCGTAGTTGGCCAGTGCCTTATTTGCACGGGTTAAGCGACTCAGTTCCACAACTACTCAAAACTATTGAGATGGTGTTGCAGTGGCAAGATAGGTAAAATTTTGCAAGYGGCTGCATGGGTCTATTTGCGTAAAGCCATCGGCTGATTTGAGCTCAGGCGTGAGCATAATTACGCATTRCAAATTGATCTGGATCAGTGACCCGCCAAAAGCTATTTGCAAAACATAACAAATGACATTGGTGTTGATGGAGTAAACTCAGACCTACAACTATCAGGTGAATCACTGTAAGAGAGTGTTAATAGATTCGTTTGATGTCATGAAAAATGTGAAGCTTGGATGCCGCTGCGGTCACCAAAAATTGTACTAAGCAATTGACTGGGTACTGATAAGACCACATTAACACTCTGTAAATTTGTGTTGTATTCGAAATATTGAATGTTTAATGTAAACGTAGGTTATCGGACTGGAGCCCTACATGGACTATAATGCCCTATTCAGAAACGAACTCGACAAACTTCGGGACGATGGCAGCTATCGTGTCTTCGCAGAGCTGGAGCGCCACAAAGGCGGCTTTCCTCGCGCGACCCGTTATCGAGACGGCGGAACCCATGAAGTTACGGTCTGGTGTTCGAACGACTATCTGGGCATGGGGCAAAACCAGTCTGTTATAGATGCAATGACGGATGTGATTGCAAGTTGCGGCGCTGGTGCTGGCGGCACCAGAAATATTTCAGGTACAAACCATCACCATGTGTTGCTTGAGAAAGAACTGGCCGATCTACATCAAAAAGAATCAGCTCTCATTTTCACCTCCGGTTATGTGTCCAACTGGGCGGCGATTAGCACGTTGGCGTCAAAGCTTTCCGGATGTATCATTTATTCCGATGCATTAAATCATGCTTCCATGATCGAAGGTGTCCGCCATAGCCGTGCGGAAAAACGTATTTTCAAGCACAACAGTCCTGAAGATTTGGCGCGGAAACTCGCTGCCGATGATCCGTCTGTTCCAAAACTTGTCGCTTTTGAATCTGTGTACTCTATGGATGGTGATATTGCGCCGATCAAAGAGCTTTGTGATGTTGCTGATCAGTACAACGCGATGACCTACCTTGATGAAGTGCACGCGGTTGGCATCTATGGCCCCCGTGGTGGTGGTATTGCTGAGCGCGAAGGTCTGATGGATCGCCTTACTGTTATTGAGGGCACTTTGGGCAAGGCCTATGGTGTGATGGGCGGATACATTACCGGTTCCCACGAGCTTTGCGATTTTGTACGCAGCTTTGCTTCCGGGTTTATTTTTACCACGGCTATTCCTCCTGCGCTGGCTGCGGGCGCTGTTGCCAGTATTAAACACCTGAAAAATAGCCAGATTGAGCGTACTCAACACCAAGAACGAGTTGCGTCCTTGCGTGCAAAACTGGATGCAAAAGGCATTCCGCATCTGCCAAATCCAAGCCATATTGTGCCGGTGATTGTTGGCGATGCCGCCAAATGCAAATGGATCAGTGATTTGTTGCTGGATAACTATGGCATTTACGTTCAGCCCATAAACTATCCAACAGTACCAAGGGGAACGGAGCGTTTGCGCTTTACGCCTACGCCATATCACACAGATGACGATATCGATCATCTGGTTGGTGCGTTGACCGACCTTTGGTCACAATGTGCTCTGTCGCGCGCTGTTGCATAAAACCAATAGGTTCAAATTTTCGGCTACTCTTCATCGATTTGTATCGGTGAAGGCTAGCTGCGTTCTATCTGGCTTTTCCATAGATAATGTCGCTGATAGGGTGTGCCTAAATTTCTCTGCCTCTGACATTTTGTAAATAACTGTGTTTAGGCTCCAATAAGCTGAATATTGCGATTGGCACCGAATTGCCTTATTTGCAAAGCAGTGTAAATTGATACATCAGTGATTTTTACTGTACTGTCATTCAATTGTGACTGTTTGAATAAAGCGGAAGATTTGGTGCCAATAGACGATACGGATCAGTTTCCAACTGTTATGGGGCCGGATGAAACACCATCCGATGCAGGTATTGATGCGGCTAAACGAGTGCCGCAACGACCGATTTCACAGCAACCCCTTGCTGCAGATGACGTATTACCTGCGTCCGAGATTGCGGTGCCCAATGAGGCATTGCGGTATGTGAACGAAACGGCACCACCAGTTTCAACCCAGGTGATCCCAACGGCTCCAGCGCGGACAACTCCGGCTCAACCAAGTGTGCCTAACCTTGATGAACCCCAAAATGTCCAGATGGATGCTCAGTGGGAAATTGAGAATGCCGTGGGGCAGCGCCCTTTATCAGCAGCGCAGCAGCCCAATTTAGATAATGTCGCCGCAACAATTCCTGTCCTGCCAAACGATCCACCGCTGAATGAGGGGCAGGTTGAAACTCCACCGGTTAGCAATAAATTACCTGCCGTTGGTGATTATGTCTTCCCATCGGTCTTTGAATCCAATGTGATTCACCCTCCAGAAGCGATGTCTTCCAATCCGGGGCCTGTTGCTTCCAAGCCGCCTTTATATGGCAATGAGCTGGGCAATGCTGACATTGACCCACCAACGCATCACTTTGATGACCCTGTCGCAGAACAACCTGCTTCCACGAATTATGGGGGGCCCGATGTACCGAGGCCGCCAACCATTGCGGAAAGCTTTGAATCTGCCTTTGTCCGCGGAAATGAAGCGGCCAGAGTTCAATCAGATAGTGGCGACATGGCTGAACCAACTGCGGATACTGATGCTTTCTTGCCCCAGTCGGCAGGCGTTGCTGTTGCCGCGCCAGCCATGGTTGCTAGACATGCGCCTAGTCCGCAGCCTAGAAAAACCCGCAAACGGTTAAACACCACACTGATTAAGAATCCCTGGCTCCGGCGCTCTGCATGGGTTGCATCAGGTGTTGTTGGTTTGATTCTTTTGCTGGTGTTCGCTCTGCCATTTGTGCTGCCCAACAAGACAATCGCGCAAGAAATTTCCAGACAGGTGCAATCAGCTACAGGCTGGACCTTAAAGGTTGATGGGCCAATTTCTGTTGGTATATTCCCAACCCCAAGCTTTCGAGCTGATGGTGTTGCTGTATCGGCAGACGGCGAAAACAATGTTTTGAGTGTTGAGAGCCTGCGATTTGGCATAARTCTGGCCGCAATATTCACCGGAGARGTGCGCTTGAGTGAGGTGATTCTCATTGGCCCCAGTATTGATCTTATTGTTGATGAGAATGGCCGCCCAACATGGCAAACATCAGACACTATTACCGGGGCGGGAACTTCAGGYACGGATTCAGGGTTGAGGGGCTCATCAGGCGATCAGCTTGTTGTTGACGATACAAAAAGCGCATTGCAGGCAYTAGAACGGCTTCAAATCGACGAAGTCGTCATTCGTGATGGTACGGTGAGATATCGTGATCTAAGCAGCACGGCAGATTACACTGTAACCGATATTGATCTGCGTACAGCGCTCACGTCTTTGGATGTGCCAATGCAGCTAACCGGCGGATTTGAGTTTCAGGGGCAGCATTTTGATGTGAATTCCCAACTKGACGAACCGCGTGCTGCWGTRGTYGGCGCAMGAACCGCAGTTGATACWAGCATTGAGGGAAAAATCATTCATGCTTCGTTTGGTGGCACCATCGACTTTGGCAGTGGCCCTGCTGTTGGTGGYCAATTYGCCATTATGGTGCCTTCGGTTGCCAAATTTGCCAGCTGGTTGGGYGCYGAGATACCCGATGCTGCTGAGGGTTTGGAATCAATTACTGCATCCGCCGAGCTCGCTGCTTCGCCGAGCATCATCGATGTATCTAATTTCGCACTCAAGATTGGTGAAGAAAGCCTTCAGGGTAAATTTGTCGCTGACTTAACGCAGGAACAACCCTTCATCTCGGGTGAGTTGGTTTCTCAGGGCATTGATGTCGCAACGCTGCTTTCAGCATCAGGTTTATCAAAGCCGGGGTCGCCGAGTGTAAGCGGTTCAATGATTGTTGATATTCAGTTTGCAACAGTTGGTTCCGGTATTGAGCAAATGACATCAAGCCTGAATGCCCGCGGCACATTGGGGTTGCGGAGCGGTTCTGTTACTGGCACCGGCCTTGGTCTTGCCTTGGGCGAGCCAGATGCCGACAAGATAGATGGCATCACTGCAAATATCACAATCAACACCTTGGACACGCCCATTGGATTGAAGGGGCAAGCCACCTGGCGCGGTGAGCAGTTTAATATGCAAGGCCACCTAGGCGCAGGCCAAATGCTTGCCAATGGCATGGCACCGGCTCAATTTGCCATCAATTCGTCGCGTGTTTCTGGTGGCATCAATGGAACRGTTACCCAATCGGGTGATTTTGAYGGTGRAATCTCTGTCGAAACACCCTCATTRCGCAAYCTGCTRGCTTGGCTCAACCAACCYAWCGGTGACGGTGCYGGYTTRGGGCCGTTTAGCTATGCCGGRGAGCTTTCTTTAAGCCCKGATGCRGTRCATTTTAGCCGCGCGCAAATATCTTTGGATGGCACCACTGGYRGCGGCTCAGGAACTCTTAACTTTGCAAACAAGCCYGTTCTAAACGCGACACTTAATCTCAAACGGTTAGATTTAACGCCGTATCTTGCATCTTCTAYTTCTGCTGCGAGCRCCAATTCCAACAGCAATTTGCCCGGTGTTGCTGGAAGCGCAAGCGCTGATTGGAGCAGTGMGAACATCGATTTTTCAGGCTTAACGGCCATTGATGCAAACCTGAAAATCCGAGCGGACGAAATTGTCTGGGACAAAWTGCACACAGGCWCTGTTGCAATGGATGTCACGCTTGCAGATGGCATCTTCMCGGCRGACCTAACAGAAATGCTTCTGTATGAAGGGCGCGGTGCTGGTCGATTGCAGGTGAATGCAGCAGAAAAAACTCCCACGGTCTCCATAAATTTCGATCTGGCTTCGCTTAGTGCATTGCCACTTCTGAGGGATGCGGCAGACTTTAGCAGGATTGAGGGAAGCGCCGATATTAGCATTGCTTTGAAGACACGCGGGCGCAGCGAACTTGCTATGGTCTCCGGTCTTGATGGCGAAGCGCGGATGATATTCAATAATGGTGCATTTAGGGGCATAAATATCCCGCGTATGGTTCGTACCTTGTCTGCCAAAACTGTTCTTGGTTGGCAGTCTAATGAAACTGAAAAAACAGATTTTAGTGAGTTTTCAGGGTCATTTGAGTTCAATAATGGGCTCGCTCGAACTCGTGATATTCGCCTGATTGGCCCATTGGTGCGCGCAACTGGAGCAGGCTCAATTGATATTCCTGCAAAAACGATGGAAATGCGTTTTGACCCCAAAATTGTAGCAAGTTTGCAAGGGCAGGGGACCAATGGAAGCCTTACTGGGCTTGGCGTGCCAATTGTTGTTGAAGGATCGATAAGTCAGCCCCGGATATACCCCGATATTGCTGGCATATTGGAAAACCCGGAAGCGGCTTTTGAACAATTGCAAAAATTTGGCGGGGGGCTTGCTGCTCTCACCGATGATGGCGGTGCACTTAGGGACAAATTGCGCGATCAGGTTCGTGGTCGCACTGGAATTGACCTCAACCAAATTGTTAAAAATGGCCGTATCGACAAGGACACCGCTGTTGGGCAAGGCGCGGATCTCATCAGTAAACTTCTCGGCGGGGGCGGTTCGCAAATCCAAAACAGGGGTGTTGCGCCAAGAGATGCCGATGGTCAGGTGTTACAACAGGTCGCAGGAAATATTCCAGTGCCACGTATTGACCCTCGTGGCTCGTTGGTTCGCCAAACCACGCCAACAAGTGCAGCTCCCCGGTTTATGACACCGGCTGAAGCGCGGCGTATATCTGGTGGCGGCAATGTGGCTGTAACGCAGCCAAGAAACGTCGCCCCGGCCATTCCTAATAGCCAGCCAGTGGCACCAACATCTTCACAGGGTGGGCCTATTGATCTCCTCAATCCTGGCGGCGGCGGCTCTCAACCGGTTGGAGTGGGAAGTGGCAATCCTACTGGTCCGCCTACAAACCCCATCAAGGGATTGCTGCGTGGCCTGTTCGGCCGTTGATCACACATGAGAACGTCGACTTTGCCATGAGCCTTACCAATTCTATTTATACCGGACTGCCCACGACGATTTTCGAAGTCATGAGCCGGTTGGCCGTGAAGCATAATGCGGTCAATCTAGGGCAAGGTTTTCCAGATGTGGATGGACCTGTCCAGTTGCGGCAAATTGCGGCAAATGCGTTGCTTGATGGCCCAAATCAGTATCCTCCAATGCTTGGCTTGCCCGATACGCGTCAGGCCATTGCTGAAAACTACAAGCAGTATTTCAATATTGGTGTGGATTGGCAAAGCCAGATYATCGTCACCTCTGGTGCTACTGAGGCGCTCTCGGAYTGTTTTAATGCCCTGATAGAACCCGGTGAYGAGGTYATYCTGCTTGARCCSCTTTATGACTGTTACGCACCGCTTGTTGAGCGTGCGGGTGCCAARATCAAATTGGTGCGCTTGGAGCCACCCAATTGGGAATTRCCACTTGAGCARCTAAGGAGYGCTTTTTCAGAGCAAACAAAACTGGTTCTCCTGAACAATCCAATGAACCCRGCAGGCAAGATGTTCACGATGGAGGAACTCAATGCCATTGTTGGTTTATGCGAAGAATTTGATGCATTGATCGTTGCAGATGAAGTCTATGAGCATCTCACATTTGATCARAAAACACATATCCCCATTCTCTCGATTGAGGCKGCKYGYAAYCGYGCRGTGGCAATTGGATCWGCGGGAAAAACATTCTCAATGACGGGCTGGAAAGTGGGTTATGTCACCGGYCCCSCAGAGYTKATCGAACCGATTGCAAAGGCCCATCAATATACCACSTTTACCACACCGCCCAATTTGCAAAAGGCGGTTGCGGCGGGCCTACGCTTTGAAAGTGCTTACTTCAAAACGCTGCAAAATGAGCTTCAGGCAAAGCGGGATCGATTATCTCGCAGTTTAACCGAATTGGGTTTTGAAATTGGTCAGTGTGATGCGGCCTATTTTGTGAATGCTGATTTTTCAAATCTGGGTATTGCAGATGATGATGTCATCGCGTGTCAGAAAATGGTGGAAGAAGCAGGTGTGGCGGTTGTACCAGTTTCGGCCTTTTACAAAGGTGCAGACGCTCCCAAGTCATTTCTAAGGTTTTGTTTTTGTAAGCAGGACGACGTTTTGGATGAAGCTACAAATCGCTTAAAGGCATGGCTGGGAAGTTAAGCCTTAAAATTCAATACGTCCAAATCCGGGCAGTTTTATTGCTGGCTTTGCCCAATCAAACCCGGCAACCAAGCCAAGTATATTAACCTCAAATCCTTCCGGGCCTCCTATTGAGACCCCCAACAATCCGTTTGCTGACAATTTAATGCCATCTCCAGCGCGCGTCATGAAACCGCCTTCGGTGATAAAATCTTTTCCGATTGCTGTTGGTGGTAGAGCAAGTTCCAAAGCGGGAACACTGCGAAGAATACTGGCAACAAAAGTATTGGAATTGGGCCCCGGCCATACCTGATAATCACCACGGTTTCCATACGGGTAGGCCGCCATGGCAACTTTTACTTTGTCGATAAGACGTTCTGCGGTTTTACCCGTAACACTGCCTATCAATTGTGGTTGGTTACCATACCAGTAGGCATCCGGAGCATAAGCATTTTGGCGCAAGGGTTGGCCCCAGCCAACAACCTCGTATCTATTCCACCGGGCTTCATTCTTCTGCTTCATGACAATCCAGCTATGTACGGCAAAGATGCCTTTCCAGCGCCCTGTGCGGGCAGAATAGACGGATATGACGGCTTCGTGAGTGTCCTGTGCCGGCGCGATTATGCCTGCGCTTGACCAACTGGCGGTGCGCCAGTCAGATGCCCAGCCCTTGGACCAAAACACAGCGCCATGTAAGCCTGCGGGTAGCAAGAATAAGACGAGAAAAATCGCCAAAATATATCTGAATGATTTTCTAACAATCAATCTCATGTTACTTTTTGCTATCTATCAGTTGCTCAAGGGCAGCTTGAGTGCGGAATATTTGGGGAACCTGTACGATATGACAATGATAGTTGAAGTGAAACGCGGCGAATTTGTGGAAAGCATCCATGAATGTTCTGTTTCGGTCGTGGATGCTGATGGCGTAATTGTTGAAGAACATGGCAATGTGTCTGATCCAATATTCCCCCGATCCGCCATCAAAGCCTTTCAGGCCTTGGCCATGGTCGAGAGCGGAGCGGCCAAGCATTTTGGTTTTACCGAGCAGGAGCTTGCAATGTGCTGCTCTTCGCATTCCGGTGAAGACAGGCACGCAGATCATGTCGTTGACATGCTGAGTAAGTTGGGACTGAAGGAAGAGGCGCTAAATTGTGGTCCGTCATGGCCCCGGAGAGCATCTTACGCGCGCAATTATGCCGTGGCTGGAGGGCACGCAAACGCGTTGCGACATAATTGCTCAGGAAAACATAGCGGTTTTCTTTGCCTGGCGTGCCATTTGTCTGAGGATGTTGAGGACTACACAGCTTACGATCATCCTGTACAAAAAGAAGTTGCAGCTGTGATTGAGGCAATAACGGGTTTTACTTTGCGGGAGATTCCGGAAATTGATGGCTGTTCAGCGCCTGCTCACCAGCTCCCTCTCCACGCAATCGCCCTTGGTTTTGCACGTTTTGCCACTGGTCGCGGCCTGGAACCCCAAAGAAAAGAAGCCGCTGAGACGCTGTATAATGCATGCACGACATTCCCGGAACTGGTTGGCGGAGACAACCGCTATGACAGTTTGATCATGAAGGCTGCACCGAAGGCGTTGTTTGCCAAGACGGGTGCCGAAGGGGTCTATTGTGGGGCAATACCGGATCGCGGCATTGGCATCGCGATTAAATGCCATGACGGAGCCGCTCGTGCTGCGGAGCTGGCATTTGGTGCAGTTGTTGAAAAATACGCTGGGCATCTGATGGAAAATCAAACTCAAACGAATCTCATTAATGCCGCCGGACAGTTAGTTGGGGCCATAGAAGTTAAGGCTTAAACTCAAGAAAACAGGTAGAATAACGAGGAATTCAGGGATTTTTTACATATCAACAACTTTAAACAGTTCACTAAAATATTAGATTTCACTTGAATTTCAGACCATTAGCTGAAGGTCGCCATTGTCAATCCCAACAGGGAATTTACTCAACGTAAAAAATATATTGCAAATTAATACAGAACTCATACTCTCAACATGTTCATCTACGATTGGTAGTTTTTGAAGGGTATTGGTTTATAAATTTCATTTCGTGAGTTTAGAGGATTTGATTTTTGAGTAACCTCAAGCTGTTTTTTATTTTTTGATTTTGATGATGCTGACGGCATCTTGTTATTTTTTTTTATTAATTTCCGGAGGAAGGTCGTTTTTAGACCTTTGATATTATGGTTTCTAAACCCCATTTTGATTTGTTCGCTCAAGCGCAAAAATTTTCAAGTATTGTGCTTCCCGAAAGTATTCTTGACCATCTAGAACTTACTTTACGCCCCTTTGGCTTTACCCATTTCCTGATTACCGGCCTGCCAATGCCAGGTAGACCTGTTGATGCTTTGGTTCTGCGTAAAGACTGGGAAGATTATTCTACAGAAGAAGGTGGTTTACTTCTATCGATTGATCCTGATGATCCGATCATCAGTCGCTCTCTAGACTCAACACAGCCATTTACCGTGGGTGTCGAGGATATGATTGGCGAGAAAATCCGACCTTCAGAGCTCTTCCTTGCAGCCCGTGAGTCCGAAAAAACGATATTGGTTTCCGTACCAATCCTGCACCTCAAGCCTTTTCAGGGGGCTGTGATCGTGGCGGGGCCGGCTGTGAAGCTTGATCGGTATGCGATGCTTGGTTTGGAATTCTTCTGTGCTTCCGCAATGGAGCAGCTTGATGCTGTTGGTGGCTTGCTGGTTGATCGTCCAGGAAGCTTGTCCGCTCGCGAGCGCAGAGTGCTGGAGCTAACGTCCCACGGCCAAACCGCAAATGAAATTGCAGATGTCTTGGACATTTCTCAACGGACGGTTCACGCGCATTTGCAAAACGCCAGCAACAAGCTGCGCGGAAGAAATAAAACCCACACAGTTATGCAGGCTGTTAGATACGGCCAGTTGCCCAACTAAGTTCGACTCTTGGGCCAATCCCTGCCTAGTACTAGGTAAAGCAAAAAAGGCGCCCAACAGGGCGCCTTTTCCTTAATTAATCAATGAAATCAATACGTCATGGTTGGCGGCAATTCTTTTGCCTGCTCAACCCATTTGATGACAGATTTTTCGCTTGGCACCAGGCGTACCAGCTTTTTCTCTGCATTCACTTCTGCCATTTTCACGGCCAAATTAGCTGCATTGCGGTTCCGTAATTCCTTCACGGTATCAACGCCCGCCGCTTCCAACAATTCAGAGTATTCTTCTGCAACACCTTTGATGCGCATCAGGTCGCACATATTTGCCCATTTCAGAATTTTGGTTTCTTCAAGGCCGCACTCCGCAGCAACCGCTTTGCGGCCCTTGGGGTCTTTGGCGCGGTCAAGCAGCGCTTTGGTGGTCTTGATGCCGATACCTTGTAGCTTTGCAGCATAGGTAGGGCCGATACCTTCAATATCTATGATGGAATAGGACGACATAATTTTCTCCCTTTTCGGATGTTCGCCATTTGGTACTCTGCAGTGATATCAATCAGTTGTTGTTAGAATGGATTTCAAATTATTTAGATAAGCTGACTCAGCCCTGGAATGGAGCCGATGATGTCATTTACTGTTTCTTCGCCAGCTTTCTCCTTGGCATAATCTATTGTTTTCTCAGCAATTGTCTGGATTTCTCCCATTTCGAGGCCAAGGCCGGACAACTCACTAAAGGTTGCCATAACGCCGCCGCCGCCAAGAATGGAACCCAATAAAGACTTGCCGCCTTTAGCGTCCTCAGCATCACCAACCATCGCCTTTACTTCAGGCATATCGTCCAACAAAGCCGCAATTTTATCTTTGGGGCCTTCAGAAACAAGAAACTTGAGGATAATGGCAACCGCCTTTTGTGCAATGTCTTCAGAGATGCCTGCTTGCCGGGCAATGCCAGCGATTAATGTCTGCATTATCGTTCCTGCTATATGTCCAGATGCAAAATCCGGATAGAATTAAACCAAAGAATATAGCGTATTTGGCTACAGAATCACGGGAGTGACAAGTGTATTTGCCGGGAAACTGTGGGTAATTTGAAAACTTGCACATTGTTGCGATTAAAACAGTATGTAAAAACGTAACAACTGCATGTCATCAGCTTTGGAGCAATCAGGAATGTTTGAAGACGGTAAAGTATATTTGGGCACAAGCCGACACCCCGATGACAGCATCAATAAGGGCGAGTATCTGCAACTGAAATTGGCCAATCGCCACGGCATGATTACAGGCGCTACCGGTACCGGTAAAACCGTGTCATTACAGATACTTACCGAAGGATTTTCTCGCGCTGGCGTGCCAGTGTTTTGCGCCGATGTGAAGGGTGACCTTTCTGGCCTGGCCATGGCAGGCACCGAAAAGGACTTTTTGGAAACCCGCGCCGAAACCATTGGTTTTGCCGAGCAGTATAATTACGAGAGTTTCCCAACAGTTTTCTGGGATCTGTTTGGTGAGCAGGGCCACCCCATTCGCACCACTGTTTCAGACATGGGCCCGTTATTGCTGTCACGGCTCATGGAGCTCAACCGTACTCAAGAGGGTGTGCTCAATATTGGCTTTAAAATTGCTGATGAAGAAGGCCTTTTGCTACTTGATCTCAAAGACTTACAAGCACTGCTGTCAAATCTCGCGGAGCGTGCGCAAGAGATATCAAGCCGCTATGGCAACGTCACCAAGGCCTCTGTGGGGGCCATACAGCGCCAATTGCTGCTGTTGGAGCAGCAGGGTGCCGAAATGTTCTTTGGCGAGCCTGCGCTCAATATAGCCGACCTTATGCGCACAGCGCCCGATGGTCGCGGTATCGTCAACATTTTGGCTGCTGATAAATTAATGATGTCGCCGCTGCTCTACGCCACGTTCTTGCTATGGTTACTATCTGAATTGTTTGAGGAATTACCCGAAGTTGGCAATCCGGAAAAGCCTCGTTTGGTGTTCTTTTTTGATGAAGCACATCTGCTGTTTGATGACGCGCCCAAAGCCTTGCTGAAAAAGGTGGAGCAGGTGGTCAAATTGATCCGTTCAAAAGGCGTAAGTGTCTTCTTTGTAACGCAGAATCCGCTTGATGTGCCCGACAGTGTTTTATCCCAACTTGGCAACCGGGTGCAGCATGCTTTGCGGGCCTATACGCCCCGGGAGCGAAAAGCTGTTAAGACGGCAGCGGATACATTTCGGCCCAATCCAGAGTTCGATGCCTTTGAAATAATTACACAATTGGGCATTGGCGAGGCGCTGGTCTCCACCCTTATGAAGAAGGGTGTGCCCTCGATTGTCGAGCGTACGCTGATCCGCCCACCATCCTCTCGCATGGCCCCCATCACGCCGCAGGAGCGCAGAAAGATCATCCAGGGCAGTCCTGTTTTCGGCCAATATGACGAGACGCTGGACCGCGAATCTGCCTATGAACAACTGCAAAAAATCGCCGATAAAAAGGCGCAAAAAGAAGAAGATCAGCGGGGCCGAGAAGACGAAGAACGTAAGGAAACCGGGCGTATGCGGCGTTCTCGCACCGGTTTTACCCTACCAGATTTCGACGACGAAGATGACGATCAATCCCAAAGCACATCAA
>NVXB01000093.1 GCA_002746425.1 Hyphomicrobiales bacterium
GTAAGCGGTGATTATTACGGCGATGCATACGCCTATCCGACCGATAGCGCCAACGACGCCATAACACAACTCGGTCGCGAGGAAGGCATAATTCTTGATCCGGTCTATACTGGCAAAGCCATGGCCGGAATGATTGACATGATAAAAAACAATCAACTGGAAAACGCTAAGGACTTAGTGTTTCTCCATACCGGCGGTGCACCTGCGCTTAATACATATGCGGATTTATTCATAAAATAACTCATAAAATAATAAAGGGAACAAATAATCATGACTAAAAAGCTCAATCTGACGAATCTGAACAGCTTTTCCGAAAAAGTAAAAATCCCAACTTATTCGCGAGAAGAACTAACACCCGGCATTGTGCATATTGGTTTGGGAAACTTTCATAGAGCGCAYCAAGCGGTTTATCTCGACGATTTGTTTAACACTGGCACCGRCCACGACTGGGGCATTATYGGTGCTGGCATTAAGCCKTATGAYGAAGCCATGCGCRAAAARCTGGCGGCGCAAGATTGGCTGTCGACCATTGTAGAGCTGGACCCAAAAGGGCTAACCGCTCGCATCAGCGGATCAATGATTGACTTTTTGGATGTTAATCCAGCGGCTCTCATTGAAGCCATGTGCCAGCCCAATATTCGCATCGTTTCCATGACCATCACCGAAGGTGGGTATTATATGGATGCGCGCACCGGCGGATTTGATAAGAACCATCCGGATATTCTGGCAGAGGTAGCAAACCCCACTGATCCCAAAACTGTCTTCGGCATTTTGATACAGGCGCTGATCCAGCGCCGCGAAGCAGGCATTGCCCCCTTCACCATTATGAGTTGCGATAATCTTCCTGAAAATGGCCATGTCGCGAAACAAACCGTGGTCGGTCTGGCCACGGAAATGTCGCCGGATTTGGGCGCGTGGATTGCCGACAATGTCGCCTTTCCAAACAGCATGGTCGATTGCATTACCCCCGCGACCACCGATAGAGAACGCAGTATTGCAGCGGATGAATTTGGCATTGAAGATCAAATGCCCGTCGCCTGCGAGCCGTTTCGGCAATGGGTGCTGGAAGATAATTTTCCACTGGGCAGACCCGCGCTAGAAAAGGTCGGCGTGCAATTTGTCGAGGATGTTGCGGCCTATGAGCTGATGAAGCTGCGTATGCTCAATGGCGGACACGCGGCAATTGCCTATCCGGCAGCCCTGCTGGACCTTGAATTTGCCCATGACGCAATGGCGCATCCGCTTATCAGTGGGTTTTTGAACAAGCTGGAAAATGACGAGATCATGCCAACGCTGGAGCCCTCTCCAGATCGTGATCTGGATTCCTATCTGGCGTTGCTGGAGGACCGTTTTGCGAACTCTGCCGTGGGCGATACCATTGCCCGGCTGTGTTTCGATGGCTCCAACAGGCAACCTAAATTCATYTTACCAACCATTACCGACCGCCTTGAAAAGGGCYTGYCSATTGATGGCTTGGCGCTGGAAGTGGCGCTGTGGTGCAGATAYTGYGCTGGAAARAGTGATGCGAATAAACCCATTCTGCTTGATGAYGACCGTGCAGCRCARYTGAAACAGTTTGCACTTGCCGCCATCCAGGACCCAGCGGTGTTTTTGGACATGGAAGACATCTTTGGCCATTTGGGCAAAAAYCAGGTTTTTAGAGAGCAATTTGTGCTGGCTCTACGCTCRCTKCAARAYMAYGGCACCGCCGCTACCCTGTCTCAGTATCTTGGCGAARTTGGCGYCTCCCAGCAGGTTGGTTGAACGTTCCTGCGAGGCWGAAAGATRGCTCTTTGCGCAAGCAACACTCTCTTTCTCTATTTTAAAAAWTTAAGATCAAATTCACAGTTGTTTGTGCCAGCACAAAGATARCGCGCGGCTCAACTCGTATCTTCTATCCAACGGTTCACCCTGAACCAGTTTAAGGAGAGAAGATATGATTACTCGTCGTACCGCCCTGATGGGAGCTGCCTTTGCAGCTGCTGCCGCACCAGCTGTAATTGCTAAGCAGGCAGCCGCCGCCTCTGAGGCAGTGACGCCAGAAGGCAAGATGGTCGATATTTCCAATCTGCCACGGCGTAAAGTTAAACTGGTTGCCCCGCCAATGGTTCATGAACATGAGCAGGTTTCAACAAAGCCACCTGCAGTGATTGAATTCGAAATGACCATCATTGAGAAGGAAGTCGAAATCGATGAAGATGGCACCATGCTGCAAGGCATGACATTCAATGGCTCTATTCCAGGCCCGCTGATGGTTGTCCATGAAGGCGATTATGTTGAGCTGACGCTCATCAACCCACCAGAAAACCAGATGCAGCATAACATCGATTTCCATGCTGCAACCGGTGGCTTGGGCGGTGGCTCCCTTACACTGGTCAATCCTGGTGAAAAAACCATTCTTCGCTTCAAGGCAGACCGCCCCGGCACATTTGTTTATCACTGCGCCCCCGGTGGCCCAATGATCCCATGGCATGTGGTTTCCGGCATGAGCGGTGCCATTATGGTGTTGCCGCGCAAAGGCCTGAGCGATCATGAAGGCAAGCCTGTAGGCTATGACACTGTCTATTATATCGGCGAGAATGATTTCTACATTCCCAAAGATGCAGATGGCGAATATATGCGCTTTGAAGATGTCGGCAGTTCCTACGGCGACACGGTTGAGGTGATGAATAAGCTCATCCCAACCCATGTGGTATTCAACGGCAGGGTCGGTTCTCTAACCGGTGATAATGCGCTTAAAGCCAAGGTTGGTGAAACCGTCTTGATCGTGCATTCACAGGCAAACCGCGATACCCGGCCCCATTTGATTGGTGGCCATGGTGATCTGGTTTGGGAAACCGGCAAGTTCAATAATATCCCACAACGGGATCAGGAAACATGGTTCATCCGTGGCGGCTCCGCAGGCTCTGCCTTGTACACTTTCAAGCAGCCCGGTGTGTATGCCTACGTCAATCACAATTTGATTGAAGCGGTAAACCTTGGCGCAACTGCTCACGTGGTTGTCGAAGGCGAGTGGAATAACGACCTTATGGCGCAAGTCATGGCCCCAACGGCTTATGGCGTTGCTCATAGCGGCACACAAGCTCTGCCTTGATCTCAAACACGTGATACTACCGGCTCACCATTCCCCCTGGTGGGCCGGCTTTTTTGACGACAGCCTTTCAGGAGAATTCTCATGAACCGAATTGCTGGACTGATAGCTTTAGCTGGTGCCATATCGGTTGGTACTCTGGTCACCGCTGGCCTGACATATTCTCCACAACTTGATGGCCCCATTCTTGTTGCCATACCAAGCGGAAGCCACGAATATCGAGCATCCGGCGAGTATCTAAAAGACAGCTTTCCGGTCAATGCGCCGATGATCACCGTCGATCATGCCAAGCAAATCGACATCATGAAATATCAGGTCTCAACGTCTGACTATGCCCTTTGCATTGCAGATGGTGCCTGTAAAAAACCTTACAAAAACCGACTTAAAAACGAGATCGCTCCCATTACCGGCGTGAGCTACGACAATGCAGTGGAATATGCCCACTGGTATAGCGAGAAAACCGGTGTTCGCTGGCGGCTGCCAAGCGATAAAGAATGGTCCTACGTTGCGGGAAGCCGTTTCGTTGACGACGCGATCACGCGCGAGCAAGAATCAGACGATCCATCGGTCAAATGGCTCGAAAAATACCGCACCTATGCCGAGTTGAACTCCGTTGAGGGAACAGTTGTCCGTGACCGTGGCTTTTTCGGCGAGAATGAAAACGGCCTTGTGGATCTGTCCGGCAATGTCTGGGAATGGACCAGCACCTGCTACAAGCGCTCAAGAATATCTGATGATAATGGCGCGTTGGACACTCAGACCGAAAATTGCGGCGTGCGCATCGCCGAAGGGCAGCACCGGGCCTATATCACCACCTTTGTGCAAGACGCCAAGGGTGGTGGATGTGCTGTTGGCGCGCCGCCAAATTATCTCGGCTTTCGCCTGGTTAAAGATACCCAACCCATGTTTAGCCGCCATCGCCTGCATGCGTGGCTGACCCGTTTGGTTGTTAGCTGACTGGAGACTGGATGCGATTTGGGAGATCGCGTTGATATCAGTTTCCAGACAAGAACCATCGCTTTGAAGAAAAGCGATGGTTTTTTTCCATCAAAAGCAAAACGCAACAAATAGAAAAAGGCCGCTGAAGGTTCAACTTCGGCGGCCTTTATTGTGCGTCATTGATTATTTGGATGCGTCGTAGGCGGCAAAGATATCAGCGAAACGGGTTTTCGCTTTGCTTCTRTGCTTAAYTTTCCTGGCAGCAGCTTCGTTRACCGGCTCGCCAACAGAGATCAGAGCMACCATGCCCAGGCCATAATGCGGTGAGCATTTGATGCCATAAAGGCCTTCTTCGTTCACTTCCAAAACAAATTCCTTGTTGAACCTGCTTTTGAATTTTTTGACGTTATCTGGAAGCATGCCCTTGATGGACTGAACATTATGCCCCTTGTCGGTGGGAATGAATTTGATGGTATCGCCCGGCATTGCCTGAACAAAATCAGGTTGAAAAACCATGCCACCCTTTTCGCCCTTATTGAGCATTTGGATTTCAATTTCRGCGGCATTTGCCAGGCCGGAAATCAACCCACCTGCAACGAGTGTTGCAATAAGAACTGCCTTGCGCATAATGTATCCTTCTACGATCAGTCATTGTTGATGTAGGATGGGTAACACCCCGAAGCGATCTTGAAGTTGCGCTGCAACAAACTCAATAAGGTTTCCGATTTCGTGCTTGACGTATCTTTGATTGCTGACCTACCGCCCTTTCATGGCATTGAAATTGACGCCCTAAAAGGCTTCATTGAGCAAGGCACGTGCAARCATTTTGAAAAGAACAGCACCATTTTCAGYGGYGGCGAAGACGCGCATTCSTTTTTTGTCTTGTTGGAYGGYTATGTGCGGGTTGTRCGCATYACGCCCGATGGCGAACAAATCATCGCGCGCTACATTTCCAGCGGTGAGCTGTTTGGGATTGCCCAGTCAATGGGCTACAAAACCTACCCTGCAAATGCAATTTCAGCGGTGGAYTGTGTGGTTTTATCCTGGCCCACAAGCATTTGGCAGRACACGGTAGATCGCTTYCCAACCTTTGCKACCCACACTTACAAAACYATCGGAGARCGGCTCCARGACACGCAAGACCGCATYGTCGAAATGGCAACSGARCGTGTYGAGCACCGCGTGGCAACSGCYATWTTRAAGCTYGCCAGCCAAACSGGKCGCAAGACCGAYGAAGGCATTCAGATTGATTTTCCRGTTTCCCGGCAAGATATTTCTGARATGACAGGCACGACAYTGCACACGGTGTCTCGTCTGCTAAGCGCTTGGGAACAAAATGGCCTGATCAAAAGTKGGCGCAAGAAAATCATTGTGACCGAAGGCCACAAGCTTTTGATGTTAGCCAACARCCGAAAATAATCAGCTCATACATTCTGCCATATCGGCAAAAAACGATRCTTCATCAATGTCRTGYTCTTCRGCWGCRTCAGCGATSGTRTGAAATGTCGCSAGCGGGCARCCAATGCAMWGCATKTTGTGSYKAATGAGAACSGGMAGTGTTTTGGGCCAYTTCCTCATCGCATCATCGATTAAGATATCGAAGTCGATCTTCAATTTTTTGCTCATGTAGCGCACCTACTCCTCAAGTATATAATATCTTGAATATGTATTGCGATCTTTGTGCAGGAACAAACAAATGTCATTTGTTAGCTTAGTAGGTTTTGACCAAATCCGAGACCATTTCGTCGAGCTGGGCTTGATCATACCACACACCTCGAAGCATGACGCCCAAGCGGTGACGGGTCGCGCCCACATTATCCAGCGGGTTTTGGGACAGCATCAAAAGATCGGCTCTTTTGCCCACTTCGATCTGGCCGAACTCGCCATCAATGCCCATGCGATCAGCGCTCATAGCGGCGTTTACAGTGGCAGCTTTTAACGCATCAAACGGCGTAAACCCGGCCTCAACCAGCAGCTCCAACTCGCGGTGAATATGCGAGGGCATGATCCCGTCAATGCTGGTATCTGTGCCAATAAGAAGGGGCACATCAGCCTTATGCAGAGCCGAAATCAGCGCCACAAACAATGGCTGCGTTGTTTCCTTGCGCCATTTTTGCGAGCCCTGCCAGATGAGAACCTTGCCGTTTCGCCATTGCGCTTTTATTGCCGGGCGCAACACATCATATTCGGGGCGGTTGAAATAATCCGGCCCCGCTTCCAGATAAGCGATCATGTTTTCGTCGGCCACCAGATTGGACACCACCATAATGTCGTGGGCTTTGACGGTGGCGACACTGACGGGTATTTTCGTCATATCAACGGGCAGCGGCACGAAATCTGTCGGCGAAGCAACGCCCTGCGAGTGTTCTTCAAGAAATTCATTGATATGAGCAATCTCATCCAAACCGGCATCCAGCACGGTTTTTAGCGGCAGAGAATCCAGCACATGGCCAACAGTATAAATGCCTCTGATTTCGGCTTCATCATGGGCTGCCAGAAACGCCTCATCACTGAGGAAATCGTAGATTTTCATGAAATCATAGTCTTCGCCGTTTTGGCGATGAACAAAACTGCGCGCCTGCCAGGGCGTATCCGCCACATTGGCATCCGGCAATGTGCTTTGTGTCAGCAGGTTTATCGGCACCAGCTTTTGCCAGGCCGCGACCGTGCCCAGCGCAAGAAACAGCACAGCGCCAGGCAGCAGCAAGCGCATTGCACGCCTGCCCGCATCTGGCCCGCGCACAAACCGCGCAAACAGCCAAAGCAGCAACCAGCCAACAGCAAAAATCCCAAGGCTGAGTGCAAGGGAAAGCATGTGTAACTTAATGCGCATGACGCCCATGCCCGCAGGAAGGCCAACAATGGCCGGGCCTGAGGTGATGATTGTCGGGCCGATGCGCGTGCCCTCCGCAATCTCATCGCGCCAGATGGCGTGCTTGGGTAAACCGTTAAAATTGCGAATGGTTGTGACGCCCTGCGCCATGAACAGATGCATATAGTCTGGCGATGGATCGGCGTTCAAATGCATGTGCATATCGGCAATGCCGGGCATAAGATAGGCGCCGGTGCCATCTATAATTTGCGCGTCACCGGGAATGGTAACACTGCCCGTCGGGCCGATATCTTCAATAACATCATCAACGACAAGAACCGTTTGATCTGTCAGCAATGTCGGCCCATCGCTCATGGGAATAACAGCGACATTCACAAAGGCCGTGATTTGCGCGAACGCAGATAGTGGCGCGCAGCACAGCAATAATATGACAAATTTCAAAATGCTCTGGTTCATATCAAATTCTGTGCCACCTGATCGGCCAATCCGTCAAGCGGCAACACTGGTTTGGAATGATGATTTTGGCCATATTATATGTTGGCCAATAAAAAACCCGGAAGAATTTTCCGGGTTTTTCGTTTTGACAAGGAATAGCTAGCAGCTATTTCATATTCACCCAACGCAGGATGAAGAAATTATCGGTGCGCTGTGTCAGTGAAACACTGTCCTTACTGGCCCAGATCAGCGGCTGAACATACATCGGCACATAGGCCACATCGTCCTGAATGATCTTATGAGTTTCATCGATCATTGCCTGACGTTTTGTATCATCAACTTCGGTCTGGATAGCTGGCAGCAGCTCATCAACACGGGCGTTGGAATAGCCGCCAAAGTTCCATGAACCCAGTTTCTTTTCCTTATTCGGTGTGGTCACCAGGAAACGAATTGGGTGTTCAGCATCAAATGTGCCGGGAGACCAGCCAAGCAGGTACATGTCGAAATTATCTTCACGCAGTTCTGGCCAGTAGCTGCGCACTGGCATGGTGGATAATTTGGCTGTGACACCAATTTTTGCCAGCATAGACGCCGTTGCCCGGCAAATAGCTTCATCATTGATGTAACGATCATTCGGACACATCAGGCCAAAGGAGAAACCATCTGGATAACCAGCGTCGGCCAACAAAGCCTTGGCAGCTGCAGGGTCAAATGGCAAACGGGCGGCCAATGATGTGGAGAAACCGCGCATTTCCTTGGAAACCAGTTGAGACACAGGCTCTGCCGTGCCGCGCATGACTTTGGATGTCAGAGCATCAACATTGATGGCCTGATAAATCGCCTTACGAACACGCATATCCTGAAACGGGTTTTTGCCCGTTGTTTCATCGGAATATTTCAGCGCATCCGCTTCATGGGCAAAACCAAACATCAGCACGCGGGCTTCAACACCCTCATGCACGGTAAAGCCATCGGTTTTGCTAAGGCGCGGCACATCTTGCAGCGGAATAGGTGAAATCATGTCGATTTCGCCGGATAGCAACGCCGCCATGCCAGTGGAAGCTTCGCCAATTGGCGTATAAATGCCCTCGGTGACGTTGCTTTCCAGCGTATCCCACCAGCCATCAAATGGCACAAGTACGGTGCGAACACCGGGGTCCCGAGATTTCAACTTATACGCAGCGGTGCCGTTTACCGAATGGGTCGCAGCATTTTCCGCATCGCGCGCGGGGCGCGTGCTGTTATTGGCCTCGGCCCAGCCCTTATCCATAATCATGAAGTTGGCGATGGAATCCGGGAATAGCGGATTGGGTGCTTTGGTCAGGAAATCGATGGTGAAATCGTCCTGCACCACAACGCTGGAGATGGGAGAGAACCACGAGCGAACATCGGATTCCTCTGACGCCGCGCGCTCATAGGAGAACAAAACATCTTCTGCAGTAAAGGCCGCGCCATCATGGAACGTTACGCCCTTGCGCAAATGGAACCGCCAGCCATCGCTGCCCAGTGCTTCCCAGCTTTCCGCCAATGCGCCTTCAATCTGCATGCCCTTGTTTCTGCGCACAAGGCCTTCATAAACATTGTTGAGAAAGCCCAACACAGGCGCGGAGCTAACCGCGTGAGGGTCCATAGTTTGTGGGTCTGTCTTGCCCGCCCAACGAAACGTTTCAGCTGAGGCAACACCAAGGCTCGTCGCCAAGGTGAGCGCAGCTATGGAGGCACAAAGCGTGCCCCTCAAACTGGTTATGTGTCGCATAATTTTATCCCTGTATGATTTGCAAACGGTTGTTATTTTTATCCGTTTGGATGCATGCCCTGTGAAAATTCTAGCAGTTCGTAGGGGCGAGTCCAATATTCCGACTGCCAAATGGTTCACAAAATTGTTATCTTGGCTCTCTCGTGTGGTTGAATGAACACCTGTAGTGACAGGATCAACAATATATTTGCCCCTCAAAGGATCGCAAAGCTATGGCACTTTTTATCCTTCGCCGGTTGGCGCAATCCGTATTTGTGATGCTCGGCGTGAGCCTGATTGCTTTTGCCCTGTTCCGATATGTCGGAGACCCCGTTGCCGTCATGGTGGGCCAGGAAACCTCCATCGCCGATCAAGAGCGTTTGCGCCAGGAACTGGGGCTCAACGATCCGCTGATCTCGCAATATATGCGCTTTGTTGGAAACATGCTCACTGGCGAGTTTGGCTTTTCATTCAGAACCCGCCAACCCATTGATGAGATGATCCTTTCTCGCCTGCCGGCAACCGTCGAACTTGGCTTGATTTCTCTGCTGCTTTCGCTTGCAGTGGGCATACCAGCAGGCATCTATACGGCGCTTCACAAAGACAAGTTTCTCGCCAATGCCATCCTTATTGTCACCCTTATCGGCATATCGGTGCCAACCTTCGTGATAGGCATTTTTCTGATTTATCTGTTTGGGGTTCAGCTAGGCTGGCTACCAACATTTGGCCGTGGCCCTGTCGCAGAAATTGGTTGGTGGAAATCCAACATTTTGTCGCCCAGCAGCTGGAAATACCTTGTCCTGCCCGCGCTCACCTTGGGCGTCTATCAGCTGACCCTCACCATGCGGCTGGTGCGCTCTGAAATGCAAGATGTGATGAACGCCGACTTCATAAAATTCGCCATTTCGCGGGGCATTTCATACCGATCCGTGCATTATCGCCATGCGCTTAAAAACTCGATGGTGCCGGTCATCACCATCATCGGCCTGCAATTTGGCGGGGTCATCGCCTTCTCCATCGTTACAGAAAGCGTGTTTCAATGGCCGGGTATGGGCCTGCTGTTTCTCGACAGCATCCGCTATGTCGATATCCCGGTGATGGCGGTCTATCTGGTGATGATTGGTTTTGTTTTCGTCATCATAAACCTCGCCGTTGATATCCTTTACTTCCTGATCGACCCACGAATGCGACTGCGCAGTGAGGCCGGATCATGATTGCGACCGCCTGGAATCGCCTGCGCAAATATTCGCTGGAAAACGAGCTGCTATATCTGTTCGCCCGCAATTGGTTGGCGCAGCTTGCCGCTGTGGTGGCAATGGTCTGCATTTTCGGCGCGCTGTTTGCGCCATGGCTTGCGCCCAACAACCCCTATGATCTGGCGACATTCGACATTTTGGACAGCTTTGTGCCGCCCAGTTTTTCAGAAGGCGGCGATCCACGCTTTTTCATCGGTACCGATGATCAGGGCCGCGACCTTTTATCTTCCATCATGTATGGCGCAAGGCTGTCGCTACTGGTCGGCCTTGGCTCCGTGGCCTTTGCCGCGATAACCGGCACGTTTTTGGGCCTTGCGGCGGGATATATCGGTGGACGCTTTGATGCGGTGGTGATGCGTATTGCTGATATTCAGCTATCTCTGCCCGCCATTCTCACCGCCCTTTTGGTGGACGGTATTGCACGCGGTATCTTGCCCCAGGAGCAGCACGATAAATTGCTGGTGGTGGTGCTTGTCGTGGCCATCGGCCTGTCGCTTTGGGTCAATTTTGCCCGCACCGCGCGCGGCTCCACCATGGTCGAGCGCAACAAGGATTATGTTCTTGCCGAGGAAATTATGGGCGTGCACCCATTGCGCATTATGGGGCGCACCATCTTGCCAAACATCATGGGTCCGCTGCTGGTTATCGGCACCGTGGATTTGGCTGTGGCGATCCTGTTGGAGGCGACATTGTCGTTCCTCGGCGTTGGTGTGCCGCCCAACCAGCCTTCGCTTGGCACGTTAATCCGCATCGGCACCGAATATATGTTCTCCGGCGAATGGTGGATTGTGCTCTTCCCGTCGGGTTTCCTCATTCTGCTGGTGATCTCGGTGAACATTTTGGGTGATTTCCTACGCGATGTTTTCAATCCGAGGCAACGCTGATGAAAACCTTGCTTAAACTCTCCAATCTCAGTGTTGATTTCCCCACCCGATTTGGCACTTTGCGCGCCATTGATGGCATCGACATGGAAGTTATGCCGGGAGAAATCGTTGGGCTTGTCGGCGAATCCGGTGCTGGCAAATCCACCATCGGCAGCGCCATTATGGGCCTGACACCGCTGCCCGGCTTTATCTCATCTGGCACGATTGAGTTGAACGGCACGGACCTCAGCAAACTTGATGACACCGCCTATCACCGCCTGCGCGGCGCGCAAATATCGATGATCTTTCAGGACCCGCAAACCTCGCTCAACCCGCTTTTGACCATTGAGAGCCAATTGGTAGAAACCATCCAACAGCACAGCGATGTCTCCTATGCCGATGCGCGCCAACAGGCGGTTGACCTGCTTGTTGAAATGGAAATTGACGATGCCGAGGAGCGCCTCAGCCAATATCCGCATCAATTCTCCGGCGGCATGCGTCAACGCGTTGTCATCGCCTTGGCAATCTGCACCAATCCAGAGCTGATTATTGCTGATGAGCCCACCACCGCGCTGGATGTATCCGTGCAAAAAGAGGTGTTGCGGCTGATCCGTAATCTCGCCAAATCGCGCAAGGTCGGCATTGTGCTGATCACCCACGATATGGGCGTGATTGCGCAGATCACAGACCGCATACTCGTGCTGCGCGGCGGGCGCATGATGGAGACTGGCAAAACGGCAGATATCCTCTCCAACCCGCAAAACGCCTACACCAAATCACTGCTCGCAGCCGTGCCACGGCTGGGTAAGCGGTTGAAACGCTTTACGAATATCGATGTGCAAGAGGGCCAAGCGCAAAATTCTGATGCAAATTGGTCTGTACCTAGTGCATCGGCGGAATACGCAAGTAACTGGCTACGAGAACGACTTGAGACGCAAGAGCATAGCAGCGATACCATTTTGTCGGTTCACGGTTTGAGTGTCGATTTCATCGGCAAACGCACAAGCCTGTTTGGTAAAAAATCCAGCTTTCGAGCGCTGGATAAAGTGGAATTGCAGATGGCGCGCGGCGAAGTGCTGGGCATCATAGGCGAAAGCGGCTCCGGAAAATCCACCCTGGCCAAAACCATTGTCGGGCTTGTGCCACCATCAGAAGGTCATATCGAGTTCAATGGCGATGTGCTGCCGGTTGGGCGCGCACGATCCCGGCATCACCCGGTGCGCCGCGAATTGCAAATGGTGTTTCAGGACCCCTATTCATCGCTCAATAGCCGCCGGCAGGTTTTGGATATTATTGGCGATCCTATCCGTCATTTCGGCCTTGCCAAAAACGATGCAGAAATCCGCAAGATAGTCGCCTCGATGCTGGAATTGGTGGAAATGCCACAACGCGCCATGTTGCGCTATCCGCATCAGTTCTCCGGCGGTCAGCGCCAGCGCATCGCCGTGGCGCGCGCATTGGTGACCAAACCGCGCTTGTTGATTTGCGACGAGCCGACCTCGGCGCTGGATGTTTCAGTTCAGGCGCAAATTCTAAATCTCATCAAGGATTTGCAGGAAGCCTTTGGGTTGAGCGTTTTGTTCATCAGCCATAATCTTGGCGTTGTGCGGCAAATGTCGGACAAGGTTGCGGTGTTGCAAAAGGGAAAAATTATTGAGACAGGCAATGCCGATGCGTTTTTCGCGGCCCCTCAACACGCCTACAGCCAAAAGCTTTTAGCCGATACGCCAACGGTAGATGATTATTCAAAATCGTTTGATTGATGAAGGCCCAGGTTGCCCCGGGCCTTCATCAACGCATCTCGCTTACCAATGTGTGTAGCGAACCTTGGTGGTGTTTGCGGACATTCCGACAATGCGCATTTTGCCGTAATGGCCAGAATTGGTTTTAACGCAGACATATTTGCCCGCCATGCCAGCGGTCATGTTGATCGAGCCACTGTTATAACGCGCTGAGCGACATTGGGCTTTGGTGCGGTTATTGCCCTGCCCCAAAGACAGTTTTGCGCCGTGAATTGGGCTCAGGCGAACACCGTAGAAAATACCTCTTGTGGAGCGTTTCAGCGTGATATCGGAAAAGGCAGGATCAGGTGCCACAACGTAGCGTCGGCCAAGGCCATCCAGATCAAAAGTCTTGCCAATTGTGAAAGCCAATGTGCGAACTGCAGCCTGTTGCTCAACCATTTTTCCGGGCTGGCGAGATATCTGATAGGAGCGCGATTTGTTGCTCATAGAGCCTAAGCGCTTGGTAGATTGTGTGTAGGTCCGGCATCGACCTCGCTTGATTTGTCCGGTGCAAAGCGTTGCGGAGAGCTTGCCAGCAACAAAGATTGAAGAGACCCGCCGCGCAAATCCAGCTGGCATCCGTGCACGTTGGCCCGGTGTCACGCAAAATGATTGGCCGGAGAAATTGGGGCCCTTATAAAAACAAACCTGATCATCAATGACCTGCATGGGTGAGGCGTTTGCTGGTGCCACAAGGCCCGATGCTGCTGTGATTGCAAAAATGATGGTTGCGAATGTGGTTTTGATGAATGTCTTGTTCTGGATGCCCATGATCTTTTTCCCTGATGGTTATGCTGCGGTGTTTGTTGATTGGAATTAACCATGGGGCGATTGAACCAATACGGAATGGGGCGTTCAGAATCCGTTCATCTCCAGCGGCAATAAAACCACCACAAATCAGCTGCATAAAATACGCATCGCGCGACAAGACAGGCTTGTGTAAAAGACTTTGATGGAACCAGTACGCACAAAGGCCGTTGCCGAAAGCAAGCCGCAGGGAAAGGAGCTTCAGGGCATCCTCACCTCCGTCGCGCTGCATCTTGGCATTGCCGGTTTCATGGTGTTTTCCACCGTTGCGGCCCAACCAGAACCACCCCAAGAAGAAGGCGTTTTGGTGGAGGTGCTAAGCAGCGAAGAATACAAAGCTGTTCTTGAGGAGATTGCCAAAGAAGCGGCAAAAGACAAGCAAGAGCCTGCTTCTGAGCAGGAAAAGCCAGAACCTTCAGAAAAAGAAACGCCCAAAACGGAACCTAAACCTAAGGCCGAAGATCAACCGCAAGCCAGCGCCCCAGTGATAGGCGTGCATCCCCTTCCGCGTGCACGAAAGGTGAAAGAAGAACGCAAAGCATTGAGCGAAGACCAACAGCGCGAGAAAACATGCCATGCAGAAGCCATTGCGCAGATTACCAAGGCCAGAAGTGATTTGCAGCCAGACCTGATTATTTCAGCCGCCGTGGATCAATTCATCGCCTCAGGCAACACGCTGCTGTCCAACGGAGCCGCTTTTCGCAGCAAGGGCCGCTGGTATAATTTCAAATTTAAATGCGAGACGTCGGCAGATTTGAAAACAATCGTCGCTTTCCAGTTTTTGATTGGCGAGGCTTTTCCGCAAGAAGAGCTGGAAACCCGAAAGCCAGTCCCAATCATTAGAACCCAGCAAACAAAGCCCTAATCAACGGTACGCTAATCAACAGGGCCCGGTTTTGCCGCCAAAGATATTTTCTTGAGCAACGCAACAAGTTGTATTTGCTCATTTGCATTCAGCCCCGGAGCGGGTTCTTGATGATAGGCGCTCAGCTCGTCGATAAGCCCATAGACAAGATCCTGCCCTTCAGTGGTCAGATAAATGGCCAGTGCCCTGCCATCGCTTTCAGACTCGCGCCGCTCCACAAGGCCGCGTTGCTCCATTGCCCGCATAACCTTGCTCATATTCGAGCGCTTGATCAAAAAATACTTCGCCAAATCGCCTTGCCGCACGCCTGGGTTTTCACCAACCGCCAGCAGAACGGAGTATTCGCCAACGCTCATTCCAATATGTGAAAAATGTTGGTTGAAATGCTCAAACATTTTGAGCTGCGCCAGGCGAACCTGGAACCCCAAAGTTTCATCCAATTGCGCTACGCTAAGTGTGTTCATCAATCACGGCCCGAGTTTTCTTGGGAACGAACAATTGCCCCACCAAATCAACGCCGGAGTGAACCATTTACATCACTAATTGGCTACAGCGATCTATGAAGCGCGACATTTTTTCCTAGCCTTAAACACAGATAACCGCAGAAAACATGACTTGGTGGTATTTTTCACACTTGAAAAGTAGTTCATTTTTGAACAAAATAGCGCCTTGCTGTCATACCAGACAGCATTTGGAAACAAATGAGTGAGTGTGACACATCATGAACCAGCACGGTACTTCAGACCTATCAAATATCGAGCTGCGTCATGTGCATTTTTGGGATTTGGATATTCGCCAGAGGCAAGATGACGATGGCAATATTTATGTCTACCAAAACGAGCCGCTTGGCCCAACGCAAAGCCGTATCACCGACAAGCTGATTGAATGGGCAAAGGCGACACCAGATGCGATGTTTTTGGCAGATCGGCGTGAAGGCCTTGATGGCTGGCGCTCTCTCACTTACGGACAATTTCTGACCTCTGTTGAGCATATTTCTCAATCATTGCTCGATCAAAACCTGTCGGTTGATCGCCCGGTGCTGATATTGTCCGGAAATGATATCGAGCACGCTTTGCTGGCCCTTGCCTGCATCCATGTCGGCATCCCTTACGCGCCAATTTCACAAGCCTATTCGCTGATCTCAAAGGATCACAGCAAGTTAAAAGACATCGTAAAGCTGCTCAATCCCGGCCTTATTTTTGCGGCTGACGGCAAAATATTCGACAAAGCTATCGAAGCCGTTGCCACCGAGAATGTGCAGATATTCGTCACAGCTAATCCGGCCAACGCATCGCAAAAATTGTTTGCCGAATTGCAGGAAACCACCATCAGCAGCGATGTCGCCAAAGCCCATGAGGTGGTCGAGCCAGACACCATCGCCAAGTTCCTGTTTACCTCCGGCACAACTGGCTCGCCCAAGGCGGTGATCAACACCAACGGCATGATTTGCGCCAATCAGGCG
>NVXB01000094.1:2500-15354 GCA_002746425.1 Hyphomicrobiales bacterium
TTAAGGCTCACGCAATAACACAGCTTGAAGTAGGTCAGAAAATCCGTATTGCCATCGCRACMGCRGAAGATGGCAGTGAGCGGACCCGGCCCGTACGCATCAGCCTTTACAAGGCCGGGCGACATCTGGGCAGTGTGGCTCTTAATGATGATGGCCAGTTTGTTGGCGCCGCCGAGCCTTATCTTGAGGCTGATCTTGGCAGCGATGAGGAGCAAAGGACCATTCCAGGTCAATTGCCAACGATTTACAAAAGCCTGTATCAAACCGGCCTTTCGCTTGAAATGCCAAAGGTGCTGGTGACCGATCTGATCCGCATCTTCACCTATGATCTGGATTTCCAGAAACGTATCACGCCAAATGACACGCTCATTGTTTTGCATTCAACGCCTGATGAGGGCAGCAAAGAAGCTGGCAATGTGCTGTATACCGAGGTCAAGATTGCTGGAAACTCCAAGCAGTATTACCGCTATCGTACGCCCGATGACGGCTATGTGGATTACTATGATTCCTCCGGCCGCAGCGCCAAGAAATTCCTGATGCGCAAACCGGTTGCCAGTGGCAGGTTCCGTTCTCCCTTTGGCATGCGTAAGCATCCCATCACCGGCGTGTATAAATTACATGGCGGCGTCGACTGGGCAACGCGCCGCGGAACACCGATCTATGCCGCAGGCGATGGCACCATCGTCAAAGCAAAATGGCATGGTGGTTATGGCCGTCACGTGCGTATCCAACACGCCAACCGTTACGAGACCAGCTATTCTCACATGTCCAAATTTGGCCCAGGCATCAAATCCGGTGTGCGGGTACGCCAGGGGCAATTGATTGGTTATGTCGGATCTACCGGCTTCTCAACCGGCCCGCATCTTCACTATGAAGTGTTGGTCAATAAGCGCCGCGTTAATCCTATGAAGATTAAACTGCCAAGAGGCCGAGTGCTGAAGGGCGAAATGCTGGCCAAGTTCCATGAAGAACGGCAACGCATCAATCTGCTTATCGCCGAAGATGAAAACACCAAAGTCGCCTCAACTATCGGCAACTAGGGCTTAAATTTACGCCGGGCAATTCTGAGTACGCTCAAACTGCCCGGCTTTTTTGTGTCTGTTATCAGCTTACGGTTAGCAACAGCCGGTCATCACCGCCAGTAACGTCAACCGTAGAACCATCCTGCACTTGCCCGCCCAAAATCAGCTCTGATAACGGGTCTTGTACAAATTTCTGTATGACCCGCTTGAGCGGACGCGCACCATAGGCTGGTTCAAAGCCCCGCTCTGCAAGCCACAATTTTGCACTGTCATCAAGCCGAAGCACGATCTTACGATCGGCAAGCAAGCTATCAAGGCGTTTCATCTGGATATCGACAATCGCGCCCATATCGCTTTTACGCAATCTGTCGAACAACACGATATCATCAATCCGGTTGAGGAATTCCGGCCGGAAATGGGCTTTAACCGCGCCCATAACCAGAGCGTTGGTTTCATCAGATATTGTTTCACCATCATTAGCGTCCGCCAACAGGTAATCAGAACCCAGATTTGAGGTCATGATGATGATCGCATTTCTGAAATCCACGGTCCTGCCCTGGCTATCTGTCAGCCGCCCATCATCCAGTACTTGCAGCAGTATATTGAACACATCAGGGTGCGCTTTTTCAACTTCGTCAAACAGCACGACCTGATATGGACGCCGGCGCAGGCTTTCGGTCAAAGCACCGCCTTCATCGTAACCCACATAGCCTGGAGGCGCGCCGATGAGCCGGGCCACAGAGTGTTTCTCCATATACTCCGACATATCCAGCCGCGTCATCGCTGTCTCATCGTCAAACAGAAATTCTGCCAATGCCTTGGTCAGTTCGGTCTTACCAACCCCGGTGGGGCCCAAGAACATAAAGGAGCCAAGAGGACGGTTCGGGTCTTGTAGCCCAGCCCGCGCCCTACGCACTGCCGTAGACACTGCTTTAACAGCATTGCCCTGCCCGACAACACGACCAGCCAAATCATCTTCCATTGTAAGAAGCTTTTCGCGTTCACTGCCCAGCATTTTTTCCAAAGGAATGCCGGTCCAGCGCGACACTATCTGGCCGATATGATCAGGGGTGACCACCTCTTCCAAAAATTCTGGTGCATCTTCACTGTCAGATGTTTCCTTGTCCGCAATCTCGTCTTCCAGCTTTGGAATAGTGCCATAGGCCAGCTCGCCAGCCCTCGAGAGATCACCTTCGCGCTGCGCGCGCTCCAAAGCGGAGCGTGCTTCGTCCAGCCGTTCCTTCAACTTTTGCGATGAAGCAAGCTTTTCTTTTTCTGCAAGCCACTTGCTGGTCAAAACGGAAGATTCCTCTTCCAGATTGGCAAGATCTTGTTCCAATTTGCTCAAACGGTCTTTTGAAGCCGTATCAGTTTCCTTAAGCAACGCTTCACGCTCAATTTTCAACTGGATGATTTTCCGGTCCAGCTCATCCAGAGCTTCGGGCTTGCTGTCGACCTGCATACGCAAGCGCGCAGAGGCTTCGTCCATCAAATCAATGGCTTTATCTGGCAAAAATCGATCCGTGATATAGCGATTGGACAGGTTTGCCGCCGCAACCAGCGCAGAATCTGAGATGCGCACACCATGGTGCAGCTCGTATTTCTCTTTCAGACCGCGCAGGATTGAAACTGTATCTTCCACTGTCGGCTCACCTACCATGACAGGCTGGAACCGGCGTGCGAGCGCCGCATCTTTCTCAACATGCTTGCGGTATTCCTCAAGCGTGGTTGCGCCCACACAATGAAGCTCCCCGCGTGCCAATGCTGGCTTTAACAGGTTTGATGCATCCATTGCCCCATCAGATTTACCCGCACCCACAAGCGTGTGCATTTCATCGATAAACAGAATGATCTGGCCATCGGCATGCTGCACTTCATTGAGAACAGATTTGAGGCGTTCTTCAAACTCACCGCGATATTTAGCACCCGCAATGAGTGCGCCCATATCCAAAGACATCAGTGATTTTTCTTTGAGTGATTCCGGTACATCGCCATTAATAATGCGCAACGCCAAACCCTCAGCAATGGCGGTTTTACCAACGCCGGGTTCACCAATAAGCACAGGGTTGTTCTTAGTTCGGCGCGACAGCACCTGAATGGTGCGGCGGATTTCCTCATCACGGCCAATCACCGGATCAAGGCGGCCCTCGCGAGCGTCCATCGTTAAATCACGCGCATATTTGCTCAGCGCATCGAAATTGCCTTCTGCATTGGCACTATCAGCGGTGCGGCCCTGCCGAAGGGCTTCAATCGCCTGCGACAAATTTTGCGCYGAGRCACCGCCATCRRTAAGRCTTTTTGAGGTGGATGAGGCTTTGACCATGGCCAGCGCCTGCAACAAGCGTTCAACGGTMACAAACGAGTCGCCAACTTTCTTGGCGTTTTCTTCAGCCTGATTGAAAACTTTGGCCAAGGCCGGGGCAATATAGAGCTGRCCTGAGCCRCCTGTTACTTTWGGAAARGCWGCTAAAGCGGCATCATTTGCCATGCGCACGMGYTTGATATCGCCGCCWGCGGCTGTAATCAGCCGACCAGCCAGCCCTTCATTATCATCAAGAAGAACTTTTARAACATGTTCAGGCGAAAATTGTTGGTGGTCATCGGCCAGGGCATTGCCCTGAGCAGACTGGATAAAACCGCGTAGGCGGTCGGAATAACTATCGATATTCATACAACACTCCGAAATCGATCCGCACCCTGYAGGCAATAARCCYTATTGGCATGCGAATGGCGTTCACCAGAGACGAGCCTGCCAAGCAGCACTCGCGCGCCACCATCATGGTGCCGCACCCTCAATATAGTGTTGCTTTTAAGTCACAAAAGAGGTGACAGCCGAATTGGCAATAAAAAACGCGCCAGAACGAGTCTGGCGCGCCATGAATTCACAAATATGTGGCTTATTCAGCAGCTTCTGGCTGAACAGGCTCAGCGATTTCCACAACATCCGCAGCTGGCTTTGCAGCAGCTCTTGGGCGGCGTGTACGTGGTTTGCGCGGTGGTTTTTCTTCTACAACAACCTCCACTTGCTCAGCATCCGGTGTTGCTGCTTCAACAGGCATCGCCGCAGGCTCAACGGGTTGCGCCGCAGGTTCTGGCCGACGACGGCGTCCACGAGCAGGCTTTGGCTGATCTGGCTTTCCATCAGTTGTGTTGCTGGCAGATGCATCCGCGATGTCGGCAGTTGCATTTGGTTGCTGGGCTGTTTCCGCTACTGCAGGAACACCTTCAACACCAATATTATCACCAGGGCTCACAACAGGTTGAGGGCCACTACCACTAACAGATGGTTCTTCCTCGACCTGTTCATTTTGCTGATTCGGCTGACTTTGCGGGTTTTGCTGGCCCTGCTGCTCTTGCTGGGCTTGTTGCACCTGCTGTTGCTGCTGGGTAGCTGCCTGCGCTGCTGCAATAATCCGAGAATAATGCTCGGCATGCTGCATGTAGTTTTCCGCAAGAATACGATCCCCGGCAACTTGTGCATCACGTGCCAGCGTCAAGTATTTCTCGGCAACCTGCATCGCATTACCGCGAATCTTCACTTCAGGACCGTTGCTTTCATAGCTACGCTGAAGTGGGTTCGGCCCGCGCCGGTTACCACCACCACTAYTAYTAYTATTRYTATTATTACGCCCACGATTGCGTTGACGATTTTGATTATTACGCGAAGACGCGTCTCTATTCGAAGTCCGGTTCATTCCGGATGTCCCCTTCAAAAATGTAACTTATCTTTACTTCRGCACACAATTAAATTGAGTGTCATTGCTTCCAATCACAGCACCCRATGTTTCAACAACATCTGGTTAGCGTCATGGATTTCAATACAGCCGAAGGTTCATTCCAAATAGGCTATTTTCCCGCTTCAAGCGTAACGTCAGTTTCCACTAAAACTCTTTAARGCGCTGGTATTTTGCAAAACCTGAAAAGTTTGCAAAATCTSTCATGCNAATCCCAAAATACCAGAGATACATTCGAGYTTTTGCGCCACCGGCCTTAGCCAGAGAGCTAGAATCAAAGACTGTCGCCTAGATTTCCACCAAACGAATTGCTTGCAATCCGTASGGTTTACAYGAAGACATAGCCATCAATTCTACAAGTTTTCAAGAGCTTAAAAGCAATAAACGCCAGCAAATGGCAATTTCTGATGAAATAATGGTCTTATTTCACGAAAACTTGCCGACAAGCACACGYGGATGCTGCGCTAAATCATAATAAACGCGAACATCAAACCCGCTAGTGGTCATTAATTCACTGACCAAATCTTTCTGGTCATAGCCAATCTCAACAATCAGATGGCCATCAGGCATCAGATAGTCAAACACATTCTCCAAAAGTTTTCGGTAAAAATGCAAACCGTCAGCGCCGCCGTCCAGCGCCATACGCGGATCGTGCAGCCGCACTTCCTTATCGAGACCTTCGATAATTTCACTCGCAATATAGGGCGGATTTGAAATAATCAGATCAAATTTATCCGCGCTTGAAAGAGAGGCATAGACGTCTGATTGCAACGCATTGAAACGGCTTTCAAGGCCAAGTTGTTTGGCATTACGCTGAGCGATATCAAGTGCGCCTGTATTGATATCCACACCCGTCGCACGCGCATCAGGGCATTCATGCAACAGTGAAAGCGCAAGACATCCAGTGCCGGTTCCCACATCCAGTATTTTCACACATCGCGCGCCGATAACTTCCAATGCCGCCTCAACCAAAATTTCACTATCACCGCGCGGAACAAGTGTGTCCTTCGATACGATAAATGGCAGGCTCCAAAACTCGGTTTCATGGATCAAACGGGCAATCGGCACACCATCGCATCGCTGATCGGCCAGGCTGTTCAATAATTCTGCCTGTTGTTGATTGATGTTACGCTCCGGCTCAGACACCAGCGCCTCTCGCGACATGCCACAGGCATGGCCGACCAATAACCGCGCATCCAGCGCTGCGGTGCCGTCAATGCCCCGTGCTTTAAAACTGTCCTCAAACCTGCGGCGTAATGTCAAAAGTGCGGTCTTGATGTCATCGCCCGATATAATTTTGAGGCGCTGTGCTTCCGGCATTAAGTCTCATCGCCCAAACTGGCCAACAACTCTGCCTGATCTTCGGTGATCAACGCATCAATGATTTCACCCAGCGCTTCGCCTTCTAAAATCTTGTCCAGCTTATAAAGCGTCAGATTGATACGGTGATCCGTCACCCGGCCTTGCGGATAATTGTAGGTGCGAATGCGCTCAGAACGATCACCAGACCCGACCTGCCCCTTACGGCTTTCAGCTCGTTCATCGGCAAGTTTCTTTCGTTCCATATCATAAAGGCGAGAGCGCAGAATTTCCATACCGCGCGCGCGGTTCTGATGCTGCGATTTCTCGGTTTGCARCACRACAATGCCAGAAGGAATGTGGGTGATACGAACAGCAGAATCGGTTGTGTTGACGTGCTGACCRCCRGCGCCCGATGCGCGCATGGTATCGATGCGRATATCTTCAGTRCGAACTTCRATATCYACTTCCGCCGCTTCAGGCAACACCGCAACCGTGGCYGCMGATGTGTGAATACGCCCRCCWGATTCTGTTTCAGGCACCCGCTGAACCCGGTGCACACCRGATTCRAATTTTARTTTCGCAAACACGCCYTTGCCAGAAACCTTGGCGATGATTTCTTTAAAACCGCCAACATCGCCGTCGTTTGCCGAAATCAGCTCCACTTTCCAACCGTTAAGTTGGGCGTATCGCTCATACATGCGGTAAAGATTGCCRGCAAACAGCGCSGCTTCATCGCCGCCCGTGCCGCCGCGAATTTCYARTATGGCRTTTTTCTCATCTGCCGCATCCTTGGGCAGCAGCAGTAACCGAACTTCATGAGTGAGTTGCTCRAGGCTTTTGGCAATTTCGCGYTGCTCATCATCSACRACRCCGCGCATYTCAGCATCAATATCGGGRTCTTGCAGCAGCTCGRTCAAGCCCTGTATTTCTTCCTCAGCCGATTTCAATTGCCGTATTTTTTGCACCACCGGATCAAGCTCGGCATATTCCTGCGACAAAGACACGTATTTTTCTGGATCGGGATTATGCACCATTTCCGCCTCGATAACCGCAAGGCGATTTACAAGCGTATTTAGTTTTTCCTGAGGCAGGTTTATTTCGGACATAATGCTTCTGCTGAATTGGGAGTGAATTTCAGACCCTAATACGGCACCTGATGATCTTTGGCAAAATCTTCCAGCATGGTRCGGGTTTTACCCTTTTGAATGCCGCCAAAAAGCCAGTCATTCAATTTTTCTTCAAGYGCBGCAACAGGCAAGGCGCGCAGCATTTCCTTAACCGGGCCAATTTGYGCYGGYGTCATGGAAATCTGRCGAAAYCCGATCCCRATTAACGCCATCGCCTCAAGTGGATGCCCGGCAAGATCACCGCAAAGAGAAATAGATTTATCCGCACGCTTTGCCGCATCAACGGCCGATTTCAAGGCCCGCAAATAGGGTGAYCCAATAGGATCRAAACGTTGTGCCACRCGCGTATTACCRCGATCACTGGCCGTCATAAATTGCTGTAGATCATTGGAGCCAACTGATACAAAATCCGCAACCTCAAACAACTCATCCAGTTGATAGAGCAGTGACGGCACTTCAAGCATCGCGCCCAGCATCACTTTTGGCGGGTGGCTGTGATAGTGGCGTTCAACGTGTGCGACTTCACGCAGCACAGCTTCACGCGCGCGTTTAAGTTCCGAAACTTCGGTGATCATCGGGAACATCAAGCGCAGCTCGACATCCTTGGCCGCCAGCAACAACGCTCGTATTTGAGCACGCATCAGACCAGGTCTGTCCAGCCCAAGGCGAATGGCGCGCCAACCCATGGCGGGGTTTTCTTCCACATCCATGCGCAGATAGGGCAGAACTTTATCACCGCCGACATCAATAGAACGGAAAGTAACCGGCTTGCCCTTGGCTTGCTTGAACACCTGCTCGTAAAGCGTTTGCTGCTCAGACATTTTGGGGAATGATGAAGCGACCATGAACTGTAACTCTGTGCGAAACAGACCGATACCCGCAGCGCCGGCATCGTGCAGATGGTCCAGATCAACCAACAGGCCAGCATTCATCAACAAATCAACTTTTACGCCATCCTTGCTGACACTYGGYAGATCGCGRTCYKCRCGATATTGCGCCATGCGCTTKGCRCGAAAGCGTACTTTTTCRCTGTAGGCCTGAACCACATCRCTGGTTGGCCGCAAATGGGCCTCRCCCGAATCGCCATCAACAATAATGCTGTCACCAGATTCGGCCAGCGCCACAACATCAACGGCACGGCCAATACTTGGCAGGCCAAGCGCGCGCGCCACAATGGCCACATGRCTGGTGGGTGTCCCCTCTTCCAGCACMAGKCCGCGTAAATTRTCCCGGTCGTAATCCAGCAGTTCGGCAGCGCCCATATTGCGCGCGACCAAAATGGCATTTTCGGGCAGTTCCGCATTCAAATCTGTTTGCGGTCGGCCCATCAAAACCCGCATTAAGCGGTTGGCCAAATCTTCAAAATCATGCAGCCGGTCCAGCAAATACGGATCATTGGCCTGYTGYTTCATGCGCACGCGCGTYTGGTTCTGMACCCGCTCAACCGCTGCTTCTGCCGTTAAGCCAGARCGCACGGCCTCTTCAATGCGGCGCACCCAGCCCTGRTCATTGGCGAACATGCGGTAGGCTTCAAGCACCTCGCGATGCGCGCCGCCCGTTGCCATATCGCCTCTGGCCAACATGTCATCTACGGATAGCCGCAAACTTGCCATCGCAGCGCCCAATCGGCGCAATTCCGTGGTCGTATCTTCAGCAATGAGGTCGGTAACAACCACCCGCGGCTCGTGCAGAACCACGGTGCCCAGCCCAATACCTTCGCAAAGGGTCGTGCCCTTAATATGCAGCCCCTGGCCGTGATCAAGGTCATTTCCGCTATCGGACAAATCTGATAATTTATGACCGGCAAGAACCTCTGCAATAACCATCGCGGTTGTTTGCAGAGCCTCAACTTCRTCATCGGTGTAGCTGCGCTGCGTTGCRTTTTSGACAACCAAAACACCCARAGTACGCCCRGCCCGTAAAATCGGCACRCCCAGAAATGAATGATAGAGGTCTTCGCCAGTTTCCGGACGATAAGCGAATTGCGGATGGTTACGCGCTTCGGGCAAATTAAGCGCCCGGGCATCGGCGGCGATCAGGCCAACAAGGCCTTCTCCAACACGCAAGGTGGTTTTGTGAACAGCATCACGGTTGAGCCCTTCKGTCGCATAYAGCTCAAGAGCWCGRTCMGCGCGCATGGCATAAATCGAGCAWACTTCWGCAACCATGTTGGAAGCRATCAGCGCAACGACTTTATCGAGCCGCTCCTGCGCGCCAATGGATTCTGCCATTGTTGCTCGCAGGTTACGCAATAGCAGGCGCGGGGCACCCAGCGTATCATGGATACGCGTCATACCGCCTGCTCACATATCTTTGCGCACCAATTCGTCACCAAGTGAGTTCACTCTTCCTTATCGAGGCCATAGAGGCTGTGTAAACTCCGAACAGCCAGTTCAGTATAAGCCGAATCTATCAATATGGAAATCTTGATYTCGGAAGTTGTGATCAGCTGTATGTTGATGCCTTTTTCAGCAAGGGCACCAAATGCCTGCGCCGCAACACCTGCGTGAGAGCGCATGCCAATACCGATAACCGATACTTTGGCCACATCCTGTGATGCGGTCATCAACTCACAAATCACTTCTCCGCTGTTTCTCTGATCTTCGATAACCTTTATCGCATGATCATACTCATTTTGCGGAACGGTGAAAGTAATGTCAGTGGTTTTGCCATCTTCAGAAGTATTCTGAACGATCATATCCACATTCACATTGGCGTCGGAGAGCGGCAAAAAGATAGCTGCAGCAATCCCTGGCCGATCAGCGACACGGCGTAAAGTAATCTTGGCTTCGTCTTTACTGTAAGCAATACCGGTAACAAGTTGCTGTTCCAAAAGTGCCTCCTCATCGCATATTAAAGTGCCTGGAGGCGTCGCCCCGGGGCTGGAATCTATTGAACTGGGATCGTCAAAACTAGAGCGCACAAAGAGCGGCACATGATGGACCATGGCCATCTCCACGGAGCGCACCTGCAATACTTTTGCGCCAAGCGATGCCATTTCCAGCATTTCTTCAAAGGCCACACGATCCATGCGCCTTGCCTTTGGCACCATACGAGGATCGGTTGTGTAAACCCCATCAACATCGGTATAGATATCGCAGCGATCAGCCTTGATAGCTGCTGCAATCGCCACCGCGCTGGTATCAGAACCACCGCGCCCAAGCGTTGTAATTCTGTTGTCGGGGGCAATACCTTGAAACCCGGCCACCACAGCAACCTGATTTTGCTCAAGGCGCTCTATCAACTTGTCACCATCAATATCGGTGATGCGGGCAACGCCATGCGCGCCATCGGTCTGCAGGGGAATTTGCCATCCAAGCCAGGAACGCGCATCAACTTGCAGGTTTTGTAAGCACATCGCCAAAAGGCCGGCAGTTACCTGCTCGCCAGATGCAACAACCATGTCATATTCGCGCGCGTCGTGAAACGGACTGGCTTCTCGGCACCATTTTACCAATTCATTGGTTCGCCCTGCCATAGCGGAAACCACCACAGCAACCTGATGACCAGCCTTCACCTCGCGCTCAACATGTCGGGCAACGTTGCGAATACAGTCCATGTCAGCAACAGATGTGCCGCCAAATTTCATAACCAGACGGGCCATATTCTCTAAACTTTCTTCATGGGTATCAGCCTGTCCGGGCTTCATAAACTCTGCATGAGCCAGACGCAACACAACCTTTTAGCATCGCACCTGCTATGTTTTACTTGACTTGCCCCCAGCCACAACCACGTTTAGCCTCAAGCAACTAAATCGGGCACAAATAATGACCACGGCAACAACCTCTGAAACCATCAAATCAACAGTTGATGACGCCGAAGTAGAGCGTTTTTCACGCATGGCCGCTGATTGGTGGAACCCTGAGAGCAAGTTTAAACCCCTGCATAAATTCAATCCAATCCGCCTTTCCTACATCAAGGACAAGGTATCGGCCCATTTTGGCTTGGATACGCGTGCGCTGGATACTTTTAAAGGGCTTCGTATTCTCGATATCGGTTGCGGTGGCGGTCTTTTGTGCGAGCCAATGGCGCGGTTGGGGGCTGAGATTATTGGCGTTGATCCATCTGAGACGAACATAAAAGTTGCCGCGTTACACGCCAAACAAGGCGGGCTGAATATTGATTATCGCGCCACTACTGCAGAAGCTCTTGCGGCGGATGGTGAGCGCTTTGATATTGTATTGAATATGGAAGTTGTTGAGCATGTTGCCGATGTACCGCTGTTTCTCAGCGAATGCGCGAAAATGGTCAAACCGGGCGGGCTGATGTTCGTCGCCACCATCAACCGAACCATGAAAGCCTGGGGCCTCGCCATTTTTGGCGCCGAATATGTGCTCAATTGGCTGCCCAAGGGCACGCATCAATATGAAAGACTGGTAAGACCCGAGGAAATTATTGGCCCACTGAATGCGCAGGGCCTGCAGCAAATTGAAAGCACCGGAGTGTTTTACAATTTGCTCAAGGATAGCTGGCAACTTTCATCCGATATGAGCGTCAATTATATGATCTTGGCGCAGCGGCCTGAAACACAGAAATAGGCTAGATCATTGCCTCGTTAAGCTATATTAGCGCATCAAACCATGGCGCGTTCCAATTTGGAATTAATTATTCTTTAAAATTAAATTAATATTTTTCTCAAATTCCTCTGGATTAATACTCATATTATCCAAATGAGATTTAATATTTTTCTTTACTGTATCTGCCATAATATAAAAATGATTGTGCTTCATAGCGGACGCTAAAGTAAAAAAGCAATTATTTACTTTAGCGTCCATTGGGTGGATTTCCATAACATTCCCATTTTTTGGCATAAACATCATGTTAACAAAGCCTGCTCCATGAGGGCCAATAAGGGTCTTACATTCGCTCATTAGCTTAACTTGCTCTGAAAATGTAAGAGTTTCAAAATGAACAATCTCAAATCCATATTTTTCCAAAATCGGAAAAATTTGCTCTTCATTTTCAATATGGCGCATCAGAGCTTTATTTCGACTAATGTAAATCCTGCGCGTCGGAATCACTTCTTCAGCAAAGTGTCTTGAAATCTTATTGGCAACTTCTCGAATAACAGGCTCGTTAAAATGTCCCGTCTCGGATGCTATGCTTGGAAAATATAACTTGGAGACCAAGAGAGAACCAAACTTGGATACAAAAATAGGTTCCTTAGCACCGAACGCCAATAACGACTCAGTAATAAAGCCTTTTCCTTCCAAATAATTTGGTAATAACAATTGAAGCCTTGGTTTTTTCAATGAAGCTAAATACAATCTAGGCAATGCATCGGCGCACCAATGAAAATAATTGTAGCTCCAATTGTCAGTTATCCAAACTCCCTCTTTAATCCTTCTTGGAAACATCCCCTTGTAGAACAGTTTCCGCATGCCACGAAAACGTTTTCTATGACTAGGGTATTTAAGGGAAGTAAAGCTCTCTTTTAATAATGTCGATCTTTTGTATAGCCATCCCTTTGGTAGAATTTTGATATTATTCAGCAAATGCAATTCACTGGGAGCGTTTGTATATTCAAGCGCATCAGCAAATAAGTGAATATCATGTTTTTTTAAATTTACTGGATTTTTCCTTGTAAAATGGCATTCTTCTGACAATTTTGTGATATATGTTGATTTATTTAAACAAAATTCAAATGACATTATTATATAATCCAGATT
>NVXB01000095.1 GCA_002746425.1 Hyphomicrobiales bacterium
CTCCCACAGTGCTGCCGATACTAGCCGCCCATATGGTATACCGGTGTTTTCATGAATTTCCTCCAAAACCAGCCTAGCATCGTCATCAATTCCACGAACGGTCCATTTTGTATCATACATATTTTTGCCCTCAGTTGCAGACTTCCAGCCAATGGATGTCTACCTATATTTAGGGCTTGTGTGCCGTTCGAATGCACGTGAGATACCGCTGGGGTTGGTTGGGCATAAGCTAACGATCAAGCTCAAAATTTGGTGTGGCATTACTGGCCGGTATCATAAAAAAGCTGGCATAGTTGGCGACCAAATCAGCACCGGTAACGGTTGTGCTGTCGCTCTCGTTCTGCGAGAAGTTTACGCCAATGCCTGATGGGGTAGGTCCTACAGGGTTGACTGATAGACCCGCACTCACGCCTTCGGTGGAGTAGTTATCAGCACCGGCTGCAATGGTTACATCCTTGCATGCCTGTAGCAGAACATCATTATCTGCAAAGGCCTGTGTGTTGCCAATAAGGGAAATATCCTGATCGGCAATCATTGGCAGATCGCCACCAGCACTTAACTGCCCAATTTGTTATCAACCACTATGCAATAGAACCAAACAGTCTTGAGGTTTGCCACCTTCTTTAATAGAGGGGCCTATCCATCCGCAGGGCAAGCCACCCAACTCCATGCCTCGCAGCATGCATTCCCCAAGGGCCGTGTTTGCAAATCCAGTTTTTGAAAATTCCAACAAGTAAAGACAGTCTTCTCGCGCCAAATACGCAAGCTCAGTATCAACAGGCTCAAAACCCACTTTATAATCATATTCATTTTTATTCAATTCAAGATCCAAATTGGTTATTGTTTCTTGAACTACATTAAAAAAATAATTGGTTATATCTTCATCGATATTAATGTCTATTTTTCTTTTTGATACAACATCTTTAAATTTTGACAAAAAATTGAGATTTCCAGATTCTACTTCCAGTATTTCTGGATAATAGAAATATTCCACATCATAATCCAATGCATGTGGATCAAGACCCTGCATATCAAGGGCATAATAAAGATTATCAATCGTTC
Organism: Hyphomicrobiales bacterium; assembly: GCA_002746425.1. Taxonomy (GTDB): domain Bacteria; phylum Pseudomonadota; class Alphaproteobacteria; order Rhizobiales. The sequence continues at coordinate 1,063 of NVXB01000095.1, forward strand.
GAAAGCCTTCTGGCCTTGGTCCCGGATCAGATTTGGATAACCCCTTCAGAAACCTGTCAGATTCAACACATCGTTCCAAACGCTCAAGGTCCAGCCTCCATTCATCATCCTGTGGTGAAAATTCTATTTTGAACATATCCGACCTATCTTCTCCGCAGAATATCCAGCCAAGCTACTCTTGATCTTGTTTGGATTCTACCCGAGCCATCAATCAGGTCTTTACGAGCATTTTCCGTTGCTTCCATTACAAGCTTCCTCTTGCTAGAATATTTTGGAGTTACCCCTATCACATAAGAATATGGCACCTTCACCTATTTGACTGGTAATAGTGGTTTCACTAACACCCATAGCAAATCCGGAAGTCCATCGAGACTGGCTGCTAATACCGGTATAGGTTTATGATGATGGGCACTGTAACCATTCGCTGGTACCGGCATCATATTTTACCCGCAAACCATTCTGGGTGCGCTCCAGTGTGATGATATCGCGGTATGGCGTGCCTTCAGCATGACAATCACCAATGAACTCTGTGCCGGAATTTGTTTGCCGTGGGTCTTTCAACTCACATGCCCATTCAGTGCCGTAGAGTATGTTATCCTCAACACCTAATGAGCCGCCATACTCGCCCAGAGACGATGCTTGGCAGTTCCACGCCCCATCATCACCTTTTGGATAGAATAAGCCCTCATAGCCTGTCTGTGCGGCTGCGCTTATGGATGTCAGTCCAGTCAAACTGGTTATCACAAGGATTGATAGCACGCACATCTTGATAACCATTATCCGCCTACCCTCACAACACTAATTGGTCGCTATCCAACGATGAATATCAATCTTAGAAAGTGCCACTTTTCAAATCCAGACACCTGTGCGATGTATTCTCTGACACAGGTTTCACGTTGCTAAGTCAACAGCAGCGAGTTCCGCTGGAAAATTGAAACCATGTGCCTCAACCACACCATTATCTTCCTCAAATTCAAACCGCGCTGCATGGTAAGGTCAACTTTAGCGGCTAAATTGTAACCGGCCAAAGATTATAGCCAGAAATAGACATCCTGGATGAACAACAAGATGAGCATTAAGAATCCAACCTATACCCGGCTGAGCACCAGTTCTGCTGATATACATCAACGTTTGAATGTTGGAATCTAACGAGAAAAGAAAAATAAATTGTATAAATATTATCACTGGGCACCATAGGACAACAGCCCATAGATTTACGTGCCTATCCCCGAGTAAATAACCAGAATATCCCCCGATAATAAGTGATGCTATTGAGCAAAAACTGAATAAACTCTTCACAAATTCCCAAAATATGTATTCGCTTGGCATACGGTGTATAACTTTTCTTTTAGAATTCAAAATATATATTTGTATTTTCATTGAATATGAAATTACTTATCTACTTGAAAAATTCCTCATGATAGCAACTACTTTCTAGCTTCATTATTCCCCCAATCAATGAGCATATTGCTTCAGCACGGTGGCGATGGTACCGCCGCCAACTACTTCACCATTTGCCGTGTCATATATGGTCAGGGCCAGCTCTCGATTGATAAAAATGGCGACAGCTTCCTGATCACTAACCGTCTTCGCACCCGTTGGTAAATCAAGCGCATGGGTGGGCGTTATCACCAGAGCCAATACGGCCAGTACTGATAAAAATAGATTTTTCAAAAATGGGTTCCTTGTTTAAAAATAATGGTGGATGTTGGCTTATGGGTGATCATTCACTTTGGTGGATGAACTGAATCATTATGTTCCACCGGCGTGTCGRTGCACCCAACGACATCTGCTAATCCCARTAGATCGCATGGCCGYACAAGACCGCCGGTAGCTTTGACGATCTCAATCAGTGTTGAACGATGGGGCCAGACYTGAGAATTCTTAATMCGAAGCACTGTGGCGGTATCGACRTTRATGCGCCTTGCGAATTCRGAAGCTGACATGTGGTTTTTAAATARATAGGTTTTCAAATTCATAAAGCGCATCAATATGCATATTATGCATTATTGTCAAGATAATTCACCAGTAACCCACCAAACCAATCATAATTCGCATTCCATCTTATGCATTTCGTGCATAGGGTATGCTCATGGCCGACACATCAAAAAACAGCATTATTGGTAAATCCTTGCAACTAGCCCGTAGCAATACGGGTCTGGCAATGGTTGATGCGGCCAAGGCTATTGGCATTTCACAGAGCCAGCTTAGTCGTATGGAAACGGGTGATGCTGCCATTACGGCAGAGCGTCTGATTGATTTGGCCAGTTTGTATAATGTTGCGCCGGAGCACCTGCTGACGGGACTGGTGGATACCACCATGGCTGATCCTGAACTGGATCGTATTGGTGATGTGATTGAGTTTATAGAGGGTGTGCTTGCTGGCACCACGACGAGACCATCAGCACGTCAAATTAGAGATACGGTGTTATCGATATATCGACTGGAAGCTAAATCAGCATTTGATAATGGTAAGCCATTTGAATTGCAAAAATATCAGGGTGTTGTGACGACTTTGATCAAGCGAGAATAAGGAAGTTGATGAAAATAAATACATACCGAAACAGCCTAGATTGATAGCAAAACTCTAATATCCAAAATTAGGCACTAGCTGGTAGCGGTACCAGCCAGATCAAGTATTAACTCATCAATATCACCATAGGAAATTTTTTGAATTGCAGGAAGGATTGTGGCATTCATTTTATTCGAACCATAATTCTGTTGCATTACACCACGTAAAGCCCAGCCACCTAGGTAAGCCTTGGTTTTCTCGTGCATTTGAGCTTCATCCGCAGCATCTGCAAAATTATGACGGAAACTATGAAACGATAATTTTTGCCCTGCTAATCCTACCGACTTGATAACTTTTGTAGCTCGATTAGAAATATCACCGCTTCGATATCCGTCAGCATCTTCGCGTAAATTAGGAAACAGGTATTCACGACTAATTTGTTTCGCAGCGTATTTATAAAACCCTAGCTTTAACAACATTGGGTGTAATGGTATAATTCTTGGTATAGTTTTTGACCTGCCATTGCGCTGCCCTGTTGAAATGGTTCTAGGCAATTTTAGGTCAATACAAGGTATATCACTATTGTGTGCAATATCACCGGGAGCAAGTCCAGTGATCTCATTGGCGCGTAGTCCATGGTATAGGGCCACAACGGATACCCAGAAAAATGTGCTAAGTTCAGCGGCCTCTCGTTGCATTTCTTCTGACCGCCAAAACACATCGAGTTGAATTGCAGAAAATGGCTTCCTACGATCTTTTGTACTTACCGGGTTATCAATTTTTAAGCCGCTGATATTCGGTGGATGGTATTCTGGATTGTTCAAACTACATGTTTTGAAGAACTGGCTAACAATGCTTAGATGTGTATTGACAGATGATATTGATAGAACGTTGTGCTCCGGTTTGCGCCGTGTGATTGCTTCGGCCATATTCGTTCCCGGATAACGTTTAGTAGCGTTGGATGGGAGTTTCTGTAACCCATCTCTAAATGCGCGAATTTTTGATCGATCAATACCGGATACATTAGCTTCAGCACCGAAATAATCACACATGAGGGCCATTGTGGTTTTCGGTTTTGTCAGGCTTTTATGACCACGATTACTACTAATTTCAGTTATAAACTCATCCGCTAAATCAGATAAAATGTAAGTGTGTTTGTTTGATTCTAGTGAAGTCCTATTAGGATTTATCGGCTCATGAGTAGTGGGATCGACAAAATAGGAATTGTTATCTTTACCGGGTGTGTTGCAATGATTATTCACGAAATCAATGTGTGACTGAATCAGGCCATCGCTGATACGCATGACTAATTTGCTATAAGAGCTGTTACCGGGTTGTACAGAAAGAGACCGCCGACCTAGTTCAATGTCCGCATACATTATTGCGGTGTCTTTGGGCTGTAAGCCGTCGAGCATATACCTCAACACACTATCGCGTTCTGATGCATTTCCTGAAGATGTAGGAGAATTGATTGTCTCAGTATATTCTGCCATTACCTCTTGATGGTAGTCTACGTATACGGTCCGTGCTATTTCCGCAATGAGATCGCTACTCAGTTCATCAACGACAGTAATTGGCTTAATGCTATCATTGTGTAGTTTGTTAAACCACGCATACAATAGTCTTCGCTCATCAACCGCTTTATCTTTTGCTACCGCTTTATCCGATGTTTGTAGCGAGCGATGTAATTCGTTTTTACCTACCAAATCTCTCACAGATTTCGGCACGTAAACGCGCGCATGCCATGTTTGGTTTTGCTGATAGATTTTAGGTTGCCCATTAGGTCGTAACATAACCAAAACCGTAGTAGGTTTTCGTAGTAAAATTCAAGGCTAACCCATTGTAAAAATGAAAAATAAATAAATATCAATGGATTGAATGTGAAATGGTGGAGCCAGACGGAATCGAACCGACGACCTCTTGCATGCCATGCAAGCGCTCTACCAACTGAGCTATGGCCCCATTTTCATTTTCGTATGCAACGAATGCCGGGCGTTATTTAGTACGGTTTGACAAAAGATCAAGCTCTAAATAACGCCAAGCGAGGTAAAATTACCAAGGATTGCATATTCGACGACGAATTATTCGTCGTCGTCGTCTTTATCATCTGTGGTTTCGGCAGGCTCACTATCGTCTGAGTCGTTTGTCAACTCATCCTGTTTGCTTAGTTCTTCATTCGCCAGCTTGATGTCAATATCGTCAGCATCGTTTTCATCATCATCGTCGTCATCATCAAGGCTAGCTGCCTTCACCGCACCAGTTGTGCCGTCTTCATCATCCGCGTCTTCCAGTGTTACCATCTCCGCACCTTCCAACTCTTCTTCTTCAGCGGGTTTGGCCTTCACAGGAGCAGCTTTTTCTGGTCTGGACCTAGACACTGGTGCTGGAACAAATGCCGTTGAGCATTTTGGGCAAATAATAGGGTCACGGTCCAGATCGTAAAACCGAGCGGCGCAATTGCCACATGTGCGTTTAGTACCGAGTTCTGCCTTCGCCATTATAATTGCCTTTATGTGTTCGGCTGCTCATGAATTTGTTGAGCGTGTAGACTGTAATATTANTTGGAAATTTGGACCTGCAGATAACGCTCTGCAACCAGTGTGTCAAAGCAATTCACAGGGTAAGTGCTAAAGAAAGTATAAGAAACATCAAAATGGCGGAAGAAACTCCTTCATTCTGATGAAATGCCATGATACCCGCTGGTCCCAGAATTAAAACAAGGAAAGTTCAATGTCAGAATCAAAGGTCGGTTTAAAGGCTCTTCCCTCTTCTGGCTTGAACGGRCACGTAAAAGTGCCGGGAGATAAATCAATCTCCCATCGCGCTATAATGTTCTCAGCCCTTGCTGTTGGCAAAAGCCAGGTTGAAGGCTTGCTGGAATCAGGYGATATCCTTTCTACAATCGAYGCYATGCGRGCCTACGGGGCATCTGTTGAAAAAGGCAGCGACGGCACWTGGCAWATTCATGGGGTTGGAATTGGTAATTTTCAGRCACCRGAAAACATCATTGAYTAYGGCAATGCAGGAACYGGYGYTCGYTTGGCGTTAGGCCTTGCRGYRCAYRSCGARATCAYRTCTCGGTTCACMGGYGATGCWTCTTTGTGYTCKCGCCCWATGGGCCGGGTGCTTGATCCGCTGGGAATGATGGGCTTGGAAATCCTCGAAAGCCAAAACGGGCGCTTGCCTTTGACGGTGCGTGGACCAAGTGTTGCGCGTCCAATGCGATATGAAGTTCCAATGCCCTCAGCCCAGGTTAAGTCCGCTGTTTTATTGGCAGGATTGGGCGCTCCAGGTGAGACGACAGTCGTCGAGCGGGTGTTTACCCGCGATCATACCGAGAAAATGCTGGTGGGTTATGGCGCGGAATTGAACGTCGCCACGGCAGAAGATGGGACACGTACCATTACCCTCATTGGTCAACCAAAACTAAACCCACAGAATATTCTAGTTCCCAGTGATCCAAGTTCGTCGGCATTTCCAATTGTTGGAGCCCTCATCGTGCCCAATTCCGAACTGTTGATTGCAGGGGTGTTGATGAATCCAAGCCGCACTGGCCTGATAACAACTCTTTTGGAAATGGGCGCCGATATTGAAATCCAAAACCAGCGCCAGTCCGGTGGTGAAGATATCGCAGATCTTTTGGTGAAGCAYAGTGAACTACGCGGCGTTACCGTTCCTGGCGCGCGCGCYGCTTCCATGATTGATGAGTACCCCGTGCTGGCYGTKGCYGCTGCCTTTGCCAAAGGAAAAACTCACTTGGAAGATTTGGGCGAGCTTCGTGTTAAGGAATGCGATCGGTTGGCTGCCACTGCATTTGGCCTCAAAGCCAATGGCGTGGAGTGTGAGGAAGGCAAAGACTGGCTTACCATTACAGGTGGGCCTGTAAAGGGTGGTGGTTTGGTTCCCACCCATCTGGATCACCGTATTGCGATGGCGTTTTTGGTTATGGGCCTTGCTGCTGAAAATCCGGTATCGGTTGATGATGCCCAACATATTGCGACCAGCTTTCCCAATTTTCAGGRYTTTATGTCTGATTTGGGCGGCGAGATTGTCGCGAGCTAATCGGTTTCATAATTGAGGATTATTCCTAAAATGGCTAAAGCTCCCATTGTTATCGCGATTGATGGCCCTGCTGCATCGGGCAAAGGTACRTTGGCGCGGCAGCTTGCGGCGGAGTTCCAATTGCCTCATTTGGACACKGGGCTGACTTTTAGGGCTGTCGCTGATCAACTTATGTCGCAAGGGGYATCGCTGRATGATGAGGCAGCTGCRATTGAGTTGGCCAAACATTTAGACCTGTCRCARATGGATCGGGTRAAAYTGGCRCAGCATGAGATAGGAACAGCAGCCTCGAAAATCGCCATCATGCCAAAGCTCAGGCTTGTGCTGGTRGRGTTGCAAAGRGAATTTGCTGCAAAGGGTGCGGTTCTGGACGGGCGCGATATTGGMACAGTTGTTTGTCCAAATGCTCAGGTAAAATTATATGTAACAGCAAATGCTGAGGCGCGCGCCCGCCGTCGTTATGAAGAAGCCATGTCAAAAGGCAGCACAACGTCATTTGAGCAAATATTGGCAGATATTCGCGAGCGYGACGARCGAGATGGGTCAAGAGAAATAGCACCAATGCAAAAAGCTGCAGATGCGCACTTGATTGACACCACAGAAATGGATATAGAAACCGCGTTCAAGGTAGCCAAGGGCTTGGTTTTGCAAGCGCTGGATACTTGAGCTAAGTAATCTCAGATAGCTCGCTATCTGTGGATACATATTTTGCTGGTTTCGAGCATGCACCACAAGGCCACAACAATTGAATGTTCGGCCTGTTTCGATCTCAGCGTAGCGCAACACAAACCCGGTGCAATGGCGAGTTAGCATGTGGCTACCCGCCCCAGGAGCATTCATGAATATTGAAACACCTACCCGCGAAGATTTTGCGGCTCTCCTTGATGAATCATTTGGTGCTGAAACGCATCAAGAAGGCAGTGTGATCAAAGGATCTGTTGTTGGATTCGAAAAAGATCTCGTTGTCGTAGACGTAGGCCTCAAAGTTGAAGGCCGTATTCCCGTCAAAGAATTTGGCATGCAGGATAAAACCGGCGGCCTGTCMATTGGCGATGAAGTWGAAGTTTAYCTTGAGCGTATCGAAAACGCMCTTGGCGAAGCAGTTCTCTCACGCGATAAAGCGCGCCGGGAAGAAAGCTGGGTTCGCCTGGAAGTTTCTTTCGACAAGGGCGAAAAAGTTACTGGYCARATCTTCAACTCTGTCAAAGGCGGCTTYACWGTYGATCTTGACGGYGCTGTTGCATTCTTGCCGCGCAGCCAGGTTGATATCCGCCCTGTGCGCGACGTAGGCCCGTTGATGAACACACCACARCCATTCCAGATCCTGAAAATGGACAAGCGTCGCGGCAACATCGTTGTTTCCCGCCGTGCTATTCTGGAAGAAACCCGCGCTGAGCAGCGTTCTGAAATCGTTCAGAATCTCCAGGAAGGTCAAGTCATGGAAGGTGTTGTTAAAAACATCACTGACTATGGTGCATTTGTGGATCTTGGTGGCATTGATGGTTTGTTGCACGTTACCGATATGGCATGGCGCCGCATCAACCACCCAAGTGAAGTTCTCACAATCGGTCAGAGCGTGAATGTTCAGATCATTCGGGTYAATCATGAAACACAGCGTATTTCGCTTGGCATGAAACAGCTTGAAAGTGATCCATGGGAYGGCATTCAAGCCAAATACCCATTGGATTCCAAATTCACTGGCCGCGTGACCAACATCACTGACTACGGCGCATTTGTTGAGCTTGAGCCAGGYATTGAAGGCCTGATTCACGTTTCCGAAATGTCTTGGACTAAGAAAAACATCCACCCAGGCAAAATYGTATCTACTTCTCAGGAAGTGGAAGTGCTTGTGCTGGAAGTTGATCAAGCCAAACGCCGTATCTCTCTTGGCCTGAAACAGGCTATGGACAACCCATGGACCAGCTTTGCAGAGAAATTCTCTGTTGGTGCAGAAGTTGAAGGCGAAGTGAAGAACAAAACCGAATTCGGTCTCTTCATTGGTCTTGATGGCGATGTTGATGGCATGGTTCATCTGTCCGACCTTGACTGGAACCGTTCCGGCGAAGAAGTCATCGAAGAGTACAAAAAGGGCGACAGTGTTAAAGCTGTGGTGCTGGATGTGGATATCGACAAGGAAAGAATTTCCCTTGGTATCAAACAGCTCGATGGTGATCCTTATGCAGACGCAGCAGCCAGCGGCGAAGTTCGCAAGGGTGCAGTGGTTACGTGTGAAGTAACAGAAGTTCAGGATAATGGCCTCGAAGTCAGAATCGCTGAAACTGATCTCAAAGCCTTCATTCGTCGCTCTGATCTGTCTCGCGAACGCTCTGAGCAACGCCCAGATCGTTTTGCAGTCGGTGAAAAATTCGATGCTCGTATCACCAATTTCGATAAGAAAGCCCGCAAGGTTTCCGTATCGATCAAGGCATTGGAAATTGCTGAAGAGAAGGAAGCTGTTGCGCAGTATGGATCATCAGATTCAGGTGCGTCTCTCGGCGATATTCTCGGCGCAGCCCTTAAAGGTGCTGACGACAACGACGAAAAGTAAGAGTCGGAAAATAACCGATTATAACAGCCAGCGCGGTGAAAACTGCGCTGGCTTTTTTGTGGCCGCTATTTGTCCTGCCCTACTATTTGTCCTGTAATGTCATCCAGCCGATGACTATTCGGTTCAACGCTGTGATAAAGCAGATGACAGAAAAGGCATAAGCGATCCAGCCAAAGTRATTTGGAAAYAGGCAAAATGCCACAAAGRCAMCAATYGTTTCAGTGCCTTCGGCCAAACCACCGATATAGAAAAGAGACTTAATGCCTTTGGCAGATGTSGTRATTTTTCGCTTTTCAGCCATGATGGCATAGGCCAAGAARCTAGATCCCGTTGCATAAAAGCTWGCYAATAGAACRGCAGCAGGAAGTGCATTGYTAASYGGATCAGCAATYGCGAATGCCAGYGGAATGGCCCCATAAAAGAAAAAATCCAGCGAAATATCCAGAAAGCCACCAAGGTCCGATGGCTTGCTGGCGCGCGCAACAGCGCCGTCCAGGCCATCTGCCAATCGGCTGACAAGTATCCCCAATAATCCCAGATAGAAATAACCGAATGCAATGGCCACAGCCGCCAACATGCCAAGAGCAAAGCCTGCCAAGGAAATGGCATTGGCTGTAATGCCTTTGTTGTGCAGCCAACGGCCGACCTTGTTCAAAGGGGGATCAATTAGTTTTCGCATGCGATTATCGAGCATTACAAATCTCTGTCTCTGATGAAATAGGCTGGCMGTCGTTTATAGAATAGGCCAGCAAATCACTTTTWATCAGGCAATGATTCGACAAGATTAATCAATTCTTCGAGAGCATCATCAGAAAGCACAYCAATTTTGKTCGCAAGCAAATTGGCAAAAYGCGTTGCTTTTGGGYTTAAYCCGGCAGTATTTATGGTTGGTTTCGGGTCCGATGATTCCGCAAGGCGCACCATGTCCTCGGCGTCGTCCCATATGAGTGTGAAGTAGGCKATGATGCGYTGGAGTGTCATCCAGTTGGGTTTGCCCCTGTGGCCATGCTCCAGGGCCGATAGATAGGCCGATGATACATTGATRCCCGCCGCCATCTCTTTGAGGCTGATGCCGCGCTCTGAGCGTAGCGCGCGCAGCTTTTCWCCAAAGGGGGTCATCGGGTTTGCATGAATTTTGGATTGCGGCGCAAACGYACATAYAGCGCGCCTGATCCGCCATGGCTGATATTGGCCTCATGAAACCCACCCACTATGGATGATAATTGCGGGTCATTAAGCCATTGTGGCACGGCTTGGCGCAACACACCGCGCTGGCCGCTMTCGGCATTGGTCGAGCGGCCTTTACCTGTGATTACAAGCACATAGCGCGCATTACTGGCATAGGCCTGATGCAGAAACTGGTTTAATTTTCCGTGCGCGCGGCTTTGAGTCATGCCGTGCAAATCCAGTGTCGCATCCAGCGAATTCTGACCGCGCTTCAACCGTCGCCGGCTTTTGGTATCAAGCGGTGACAACAGCAAAGAAGGCGCTTCTTGCGGTTTTGGTACATAGGGTGGCAGAAACGGTTTTGGCTTTATTTTCAAAGGTTTAGTGGGAAGAATAGGGTCTTCAAAGACCGCCGACATCTTGCCGGATCTGATCGGCGCGATGGCTTGGGTAAAATGTGACCATAGTCGCCGTTCATCGGGAGAAAGCTCGCGCTTTTTCTTCCGGCTCATGATTGGAATTCACCTTGTTGACGTGGAACCAACACCGAAAAACGGCAAGAATCGGCCATTTTTCCAGCAATTTCCCCGGCATCATCACCGCTGCCAGCAAACAAATCTCCGCGCTGAGGCCCTATAATGGCTGAACCGGTATCTTGGGCAATCATGAGCTGTGCTCTGGAATCCGGGGCGTTTTGAGTGACATAGATTGGGGTGTGAAAGGTGTGCAGGGTGCGGTCTATCGCAAGCGAGCGGTCTTTGGTTAACTGAACACCAGCGGCAGCGCGCGGACCCAGTTCGTCACGCAAGTTTTGCTCAATCTGGAAGAATATATAGGAACGGTTCTGTTGTAAAATATCCTTTTGTTCACAAGGGTTTGCATATAGATAATGCTTGATGGTCTGCATCGTAATTGGGCCACCTTCAAAGCACCCACGCTTGCGCATGACATTGCCAATTGCGGTGTAGGGATGGCCGGATTTCCCGTCATAGCTCACGCGGATTGTGCGGTTATTTCCCAAATCTATGCGGGTTGATCCCTGGATATGCGCGAAGAAGGCATCGACCCGATCTGGCAGCCAGGCAATCTCCAAACTTTGGCCCGCCAAGGCCCCATCGGTGAAGTCTGTACCCTCAATTTCGCTGCGATCGTAATAGGGTACGAGGCCATTTTCTGTGCGGCGCGCAAAGCGAAATCCTTCCGGCCAATCCTTTGGCAGGGGCTCGGATTTAAGTTCTACAAGGTCATCGGGCCGACGTAAAAGAGGCACGGAAAAGCCCTCACAGCGTTTTGTATACCCCTTCATCTGGGGTTCATAGTACCCCGTTAATCGGCCAGAATACTCCGTATTATTACTGAAAATATGTGGTTGGAAGTGCGTTTCAAAAAAGTAACGCGCGCCTGATCGATCTGATGTGAACTGAGGATTGGTCAACGCAGCACGCATAATATCGGCAAGTTGTTCACCATTAATGCCCAGCGCACGCGTTTTAGGCGCGCCGCCATCACGGAACAATTCTGCACTTAGGAGAAAGGTGGCAAAGGCGGCGGCATGATCATCGTCATGCCAACCGGCCAGTTCATCAAAACCTAGCGGATATAATTCTGCGCTGTCCATTTTGCGCCATCCATATCCTGTTCGGCAATCGTGTCAGAAAATGAGCTTAAGCGGACTCAGTGGCAACAAGACGCCAGTTCGGATCGCGTTTGCGTGGATCGCGAGCGAAGGTCCAGATGTCTGTCACATCCATCACCTTGGAGGCGCTGCCATCAATGATTTTGTTGGCCTCGTCGCGTGTCGCGGAAATCAGCTCGCTGACAAAGCGCACTGTCACCCGAACTTCACTGTCATCGGCAGCGGTTTCGGTAATCYTGGCCTTGTCGATGCCCACAAAGGTAAAGTCRACGCGYTCATTGCGGCTTTCACGCTCTGCGATAGCCTGCTCAAAGCCGGTATAGACCTCGCCGGACAGCAACGGCTCAAGCTGGGTGCGATCACCAGCAGCATAGGCTGTTACAATCATTTCATAAGCAACGCGCGATCCCGCTAAAAACTCTGCCGGATCAAAGGAGGGGTCTTGCGCACGCATCGGCGCGATAATCTTGTTCAACTTGACTGTTTTAGGATCAATCTCTTCATCGCTGTCCATCGCTTCATTGATGTCCCGYGCTGATGGATCAGCCGGATTATCTGAAGCGCGTTTAGGCATTGCAACGATATTGTCATTYGACGAGATTTTACCCTGCTTGTCATCGCCCGCATAAGGGTCGAACGGACGCCGCTCATGCCCGGTACGTTTGCCCAGCACGCCGCGCAACCGCAAAAAGAAAAACACAGCGATCGCCAAAAAAACCAAGGTATAAAAATCAAAGAAATGCATGTAACCGTCGCTCGTATTTGCCTGAGATTAAACCTCAGATTGTTTTAGCCTGATTAGCCCCTATTCGTCTGTTATCAGTTTACTCYACTAAAAATGAGCAAAAAKTTCAGAAAATCAGCATAATTTCAAAGGGCATAAGCCTTGATAGTCCTGTTTATAAGATAGCGCTAGGGGTAGAGCGCACAAGACTTGAATAAGGCACAAATGCCATTTTGAACGATTRTAGCTGAAAAATTGAACAAAAAGCTCGTTTTTAAGCCATTTCCACCCTATCTGTGATGAAAATGGAGACCTGAATGCGTTTTTCTCTCATACCTTTYATGCTGCTGATCGTGCCTCTTCTTGAAATTGCAGCCTTTGTTATCATTGGCGGAGAGCTTGGTGTGGCCCTCACGCTTGCCCTTGTTGTGGTTACGGCCGTTATTGGTTCGTTTTTGCTGCGCTGGCAGGGCCTGTCGCTGATCACCCGTATTCGCGCCGAAATGAGCGCAGAGCGCATGCCCGCCAAAGAGCTGGTGCGCGGCGTGATGATTGTCATTGCCGGTATTTTGCTGCTCACCCCCGGCTTTGTGACAGATACGGTTGGCTTTTTGCTGTTTGTGCCGCCCATTCAAAATGCAGTTTGGAGCGCGGTTAAAGCTCGGGTGCAGATTGCCGGGTTTGGCCCCAATCAAGGCCAGCGCCAGCAAAGCTATGCAAATTACAACACACAGGGAACGGGGCCAGCGCAGGGAGACTCTGTTGTCGATCTAGACCCGGATGAGTTTACCCGAAGTGATACCTCAAGCCCGTGGCGCGATACAGAATCTGATGGCGATAACAATCCGCGCCGCAGCATCAGGAATTAAACCTTATCCGTGATATTACGGATAGCGGCATCATGGCTCTGGCGTTGCCACTTAAATCAATTGTTTATATACCCCGTGCGTGCTAGCCAGCGGGCACGTTTTTCAAATGAATTAACTTCAACAAAAAGCAGGACGCCCCATGAGCGACGCATCCGATACTAAATCTGAAAAAACAGCGGAAGCCA
>NVXB01000096.1 GCA_002746425.1 Hyphomicrobiales bacterium
ATAAAATCATTTTAGACAGTGAAGGCAATGGCGTTGTGCCATATCTTCCATTGAATGAATTGAACAAATCTAACAAAGGAGCAAATTAATGATACGCAATCTTAGTTTTGTCATTGCCGCCATCGTGGCGCTTGCTGCTTATATGTCAGCTTATACCGTGCATCAAACTCAGCAAGTGCTGATTTTCCAAGTCGGTAAATTCGACCGTGCCATCACCGAGCCTGGGCTTTATTTCAAAATCCCATTCTATGAAGATGCACGCTTTATCGACAAACGCCTACTTTCACTGGATAGCCCTGAGCAAGAAGTGATTACCGCCAACCAAAAACGTTTGGTTGTCGATGCGTTTGCCCGTTATCACATTGTTGATCCGCTTAAATTTCGTGATGAGCGTAAATATGTAGACCGGCTGCGCGATGCAAAAGCTAAAACCGGCMATGAAGATGCGGTGCTTGTTGCAGAAGGCCTGCTTGAATCCAAYCCTGTYGTAACRATTGTTCAGGACTTCAATTTCATGGGTGGCTCGCTTGGTATGGCCGCTGGTGAAGCCATTATTACCGGGTTTCAGACGGCCACTAAAAGCGGCACGCCCYTWATTTTGTTTGCTGCYTCTGGCGGTGCGCGCATGCARGARGGCATTTTGTCCTTGATGCAATTGCCCCGCACCACCGTGGCGCTACAATTGCACCGCGAAGCTGGCCTGCCTTATATTGTCGTGCTGACCAACCCGACAACGGGCGGCGTTACCGCATCTTATGCGATGCTTGGCGATGTTCATATTGCAGAGCCTGGCGCGCTTATCGGCTTTGCTGGCCCGCGTGTTATTGAACAAACAATTCGCGAAAAGCTCCCCGAGGGTTTTCAACGTTCTGAGTTTTTGTTAGAGCACGGCATGGTGGATATGGTTGTCCATCGCCATAAATTACGTTCGACGCTCGCCAATCTTTGCCGCCTGATGATGAATCAGGAAAGCAAACCATCTGCGCCAGAAGTGCGCGAGGATGCAGAAGTATCGGCTGATAGTGGGGCGACAGAATCGACAAGTGATGGTGAAGAAAATTCTCCAGTGGCGGAAAACGCCGATGTCGCTTCCAAGGAAGAAACTGTAGCCACCTGAACGGCTCGCCTTCATAAAATCAACTCTATAATCCGCCTTCATTGGCAGGAGAGCCTATTCAGATGGACCAAACCGTTGCCATACTGGACCGCCTTACAAAACTGCATCCGCGATCCATTGATTTATCCCTTGGCCGCCTGGAAGTGTTGCTGGAAAAATTAGGCACTCCGCACCGCGCACTACCGCCYACAATTCATATTGCCGGGACCAATGGCAAAGGYTCYACAACRGCCTATATGCGYAGCATWYTGGAAGCTGGKGGCAAACGCGTCCACGCCTATACCTCGCCKCATYTGGTRCGGTTTCACGARCGYATAAGGCTWRSCGGTGAACTGGTRAGYGATGACGCGCTCATTGCCGCCATGCTGGATGTTGAGCGYGTYAAYGATGGCACTGAGATCACACAATTTGARGTSACSACWGCCATCGCCTTCAAGCTGTTTTGYGACAACCCCGCMGATGTCCTGCTGTTAGAGGTTGGGCTCGGTGGGMGRTTTGATGCCACCAATGTGATTGATARCCCKGTYGCAACGCTCATCACGCCTATYTCRATGGATCAYGAGAGTTTTTTGGGYAMCGAGATTGCCGGTATTGCCTTTGAAAAGGCSGGYATTATMAAGCCAAATGCCCCRGTGATTGTTGCCCGKCAGGTTCCAGARGTTTTGGCGGTWATYGCYGAAACSGCGAAACGTATTGGCGCRCCAYTATGTGTGTTTGGCCARGATTTTGATGCTTATGCCGAGCATGGGCGCATGGTKTATCAAACCGARAACAGTGTGCTTGATCTGCCCCTGCCAAATCTGTTTGGGCAACATCARATCGGCAATGCCGCCATGGCCATAAGCGCCCTTGAGCAGGCAGGTTTRYTGCCCTCMACAGCACAAATTGAAAACGGYGTTACCAGCGCCATATGGCCCGCGCGTTTGCAGCGTCTGCAAGCAAARGACTTAAAGGAGCTTGGCATTCCTGGTGCCGAGATTTGGCTGGATGGCGGGCATAATCCTGGTGCTGGCGTTGCCATTGCCCAGTTTATGGCAAGCTTGCAAGAGCGCGTGGAACGGCCTTTGGTGTTAATCGCCGGAATGYTGCAGACCAAAGATCCGGTTGGWTATTTTGAGCCSTTTCATGGGTTGGCAAAACAGGTCTATACGCTGAAAATCCCCAGCTCCAATGCCTCRTGCGAAGCTRAAGAACTGGCAGCTTTTGCGACCGAGGCAGGCCTTAGCGCCCAGCCGGTAAGCTCTATTCGCGAGGCTCTCAMWGCCGTGCTTGAAAATGCCGMCATTGGTSCTGCTCCGCGCATTTTGATYTGCGGATCACTTTACCTTGCYGGCGATGTTCTGAAAGAAAACGGAACCTATCCAACATAAAAGCCCCCGCACATAAATGCAGAGGCTTTTAATAATTATTCAAATATTTTTAGAYNTTARGCAGCGCCRGTAATCCATTTGTTCAAGTCGCTTTTKGGGGCYGCGCCRACTTTCATATCAACYGGCTCACCGTTTTTGAACATGATCAGCGTCGGGATRGARCGMACRCCATATTTGATCGGTGTGTTCTGGTTTTCATCAATGTTCATCTTGACGATTTTGACCTTGTCACCAACGGCCTCTGAAATTTCTTCAAGAGCRGGTGCAATCATCTTACAGGGGCCRCACCATTCYGCCCAAAAATCCACCACAACCGGGGTRTCGGACTTCARAACTTCGTTTTCAAAATCGCTATCAGTAATTGCTTGCGTCGACATATGTCATTTCTCCAATTGGGCATCCAGCCACTTCATTGCCCTATCGATTGTCTTTTCGATTCGGGCCAGACTGTTTGAACAGAAAGTAGGAATGCCGGTGCACGAGGTCAAGCCGCGCCGATGGTTTTACCCATCACAACAGTTTTATCGCAGGTGATCGAATTTGGGATTATAATGGCTCAACACAAAATAGCTGGATTATGAGCCATGGATTCCCCCTTTAGTTTTTCMGAAGGAACAGTACGCCTCTCGGTTTTTCTGATYATCTTTTTTGCCATGGCCCTGTTCGAAATGCTTGCGCCGCGCCGACCGCTGACTTATGGGCGCGGATACAGRTGGTTTACCAATCTGGCCATCATCGTGCTGGATTCCCTTGTGGTCCGCCTGCTTTTYCCGGCWGCYGCYGTTGGCATTGCGGTATGGAGTTCAGAAAATCAAATCGGGCTTTATTACATGCTTRCAGGCACCGGCATGGCACCGCCGCTTTGGTTCTATGGCCTGTTGGTGTTYATCTTCATGGATTTCGCCATCTGGGCGCAGCATCTGATTTTCCACAAGGTGCCWATATTTTGGCGCTTYCACAAAATGCACCATTCCGACCCCGATATCGACATCACCACCGCCATTCGCTTTCATCCGGTCGAGATTRTRYTGAGCATGCTGATCAAGGCSGCGATCATTGTKGTGCTCGGCGCGCCCGCACTGGCGGTCTTTTTGTTTGAAGTGGTGCTCAATGGCACGGCAATGTTCAACCACAGTAATGTGCGCCTGCCCTTGTCGGTGGACCGTATTTTGCGCATTTTYATCGTCACGCCGGATATGCACCGGGTRCAYCATTCCATCATTCATACCGAGACAGACAGCAATTACGGGTTCAATCTGTCGATTTGGGATCGTATGTTCCGCACCTATTGCGCCCAGCCAAAGCTTGGGCATGATGATATGTCGATCGGCCTATCAGAATGCCAAAACGACAAGCCAACCCGCCTGGCGTGGTGCCTTTGGTTTCCTTTTCAGGATCTTCAGAAAAAGCTGATGGGGAAATAGCGCAAATACAATTCGGCAAAAGTGCCGTTTTTGAACACTTCGCGAATCGCGTAATTAAAACCCTGCTGTAAACCAGTGCGCGCTGGCAGCATTGCAATGGCAAAACCATCGCCAAAATAATGTGGCTCCATATAGGGGCCACCAATAAACTCGCAACAATCAGCCGACTTCTCTCCATTCAGCCAAAAGGAGAGTGACAGACCATCGCCAAACAGCGCGTCAATTTTACCATCGCGCGCGGCCCGGCGCAGGGAAAACGAACTGTCAAAACGCTCAATCTCGGTCTCACTATAAAAATCGAGCAGAAAACGCTCATGTGTCGTTCCGCCAACAACACCCATTTTGCCGTCCAATATTTTCTCCAAAGACCCGGCAGCTTTGCGCCGAACAAACCGTCCAGGCGTTGTCAGATAGACATCTGATAGCAGCAAACTCTCCCGGCTGGCTGCTTGTATCGAAAGCCCCGCCATCACCGCATCGCCTTTGCCCGCGGCCAAAGCTTCGGTCAATTGATTGAAGGGGCGCACCAAAATGGTGCAGCTGACTTTAAGTTCCAAACAAATGGCCTTGGTGAAATCGACATGAAATCCGGCCAGGCGATTATCGCGTGTCATATAGCTAAAGGGCGGAAAGTCATCGCTCATCAGCACCCGAATCGACCCCAAATCCTCAGCTGAGGGCGGTGTACCTATCGAACGAAAATCCCAATAATTGGGCACAATTGCCTGCAAAACATCGATGTTATCTGCGGGGTTTTGAGCCAACTTCTCAGGTTGCGCCTGCTGMYCTTCCTGAGMATGAGCCATTTGCGCGCTTAAAACCGCCAGGCACAAAACAGCCTGATATGCACAGGTTTTCAACACTCCGTAKAAACGACAATTGCGTGTAGAATATGAAAATATCATCTTTAAGTTGCAATTCCTGTTTTGAGGCTAAAAGTCATGCTCGGTCTAATAATGCCATACTCTGCCAAACTCTGCGACCCATTATTAGCCCCTATCGCTSYGSATACAGCGCAAATCGAGCCAATTCATGTGGCGTAATCTRCGYACGRCCGCAGCAYGCACATCCCTGCAGATGATAAGCCATGCCGTTGCGCGTACCCGCACGAAAGAATGGTCAAAGCCAGCATCTTGGAAAACCGCTTTGTTATTGGACGCAGGTTTACCGCAAGAAAGCATTGGCCGCGTTATCGACATGGCGACAAAATGGAACATTCCRCTGCGCCGCGCTCTRAGCCTTTATACRAAATTCAATGACGCTCTGTGCTATTGGACCTTGGCCCGRCATCTGGGCATTGCCTATTGYGGCCAYGCCRTTCCCTCCCAAAWYCGGCAATCTGATCAGRYTCTTAATCTTGCCCAGCAACGSGCMGCTCTGGCCAAACAAAATTGGGGCCAATTTGTCGATCACCATTCTCCWGAAAAATTTGTCTGYGCGCCAGARTTTGAAAACCTCCCCAGCCTTTACAAACTGATCAAAACCGAGCCCACCATACGAGAGCACATTGTGCTGGCGTCTCCTTCAACCTTGCGCAAAGCGGCCATATTGGAGCGACAGGATACCTTGGCACAAACGGCCATATCCCATTTGGARATAACCCAACCCGGTCACAGTGCGTCCCGGGTTCTTTCCCGCCCCCAAACAATAATCGGCTTGTTGATTTTACTTGGAATTCCCTATTTTCTGATCATTTGCCCCGGTCTTTTGCGGCTGGTGTTTTCGGTGTGTTTTGCTGTTTTCTTTGCCCTTGTAGTCATGCTCCGTGTTTACGCCGTTTTCCGTACGTGCCTGCCGCCCATATCAGAACCACCCCCATTGAATGACCATCAATTGCCCAGTTACAGCGTTCTGGTCCCGCTGTATCAGGAAGCCAATATGCTAAAAGGCCTCATTGGTAATTTGGAAAAACTGGATTACCCCTCGGCTCTTCTGGACATAAAAATTATCCTCGAGGCAGATGACTTAAAAACCATTGAGGCAGCGCAAAACCTGCTTCCAGGGGCCCCTTTTGAAATTGTGATTGTTCCCGGCCAGGGGCCTCAAACCAAACCAAAAGCCCTGAATTACACCTTGCCACTATGCCGTTCAGAGCTGGTCTGCATTTATGATGCGGAGGATGCCCCCGCGCCAGATCAACTGCGCCGCGCCGCCGCCAAGCTGATGAGTGATCCGGGAATTGGCGCTGTGCAATGCGCTTTGAGCATTAAAAACCACGGGGCCACATGGTTTACCCAATTGTTTGCCCTTGAATATGAGGCCCTGTTTGGTGGTTTTCTGCCGGCGCTTGAATCCCTTGGCATGCCCATTCCGCTGGGCGGCACATCCAACCATTTCAGAAAATCTGTTTTGGAGGAAACCGGTGCATGGGATGCTTTTAATGTGGCGGAGGATGCTGATCTTGGCATCCGCCTGGCGCGTTATGGCTATCGCAGTGCAACCCTGCAAAGCTCAACTCTGGAGGAAGCGCCGCTGTATTTTAGCCAATGGCTRCCGCARCGCACCCGSTGGTTTAAGGGCTGGGTKCAATCCTGGCTGGTYCATATGCGYGCGCCKCAGCGCCTCTTGATGCAATTGGGCAGYAAAAATTTTGTSGCCATGCATCTCATTCTTGCGGGCATGTTTCTTTCTGCCGCGCTYCATCCCTTATTYGCCTATCTTGCCGTGCAAGACGCCGCGCTGTTGATRARCGGGYTGGAAACACCCGATGCGCTRCGTAAAACYCTGATAGGGCTCAATCTGTTCAATCTGATCGCGGGYTATGGCGCGACGATGGCCTTATGCCTTGCTGTAAAACTGCGCDATGGCAGYTCCCAACCAGCAATGTGCATTTTGCAACTACCTATTTATYGGTGGTTGATGTCCTTGGCAGCGTGGCGCTCTATCTGGCAATTGATGTTCGACCCTTTTCGCTGGGAAAAGACCAACCATGGYTTGACCGATCCAAAYTGACCTATCATTCAGGTTTAAAGCTGTGCGGGTTTAAAATGCTTGGACAGTTTKARCCCCTGGCCYTGATAATTTGATTTCATATCAATGCCATAAAGTGCTTTTGGCGCYTYCAGCATKGGCTCATACACCAACCGGCCAATAATCTGGCCGTGCTCCAGAATAAACGGCACTTCATGGCTGCGCACTTCCAGYACCGCGCGGCTGCCRGTGTAAGCGCCKTTKTCATCYTTYGTGTGGCCAAAKCCGGGGTCAAAAAATCCGGCATARTGCACCCGAAACTCACCAACCAACGGATCATARGGCACCATCTCCGCMGCAAAGCCGGGCGGCACTTGCACCGCTTCGCGAGAGACCAGAATATAAAATTGATCRGGGTCCAATATCAGYTCCGCCGGGCCGCGCGCATAAATAGGCTCCCAGAAATCCAGYACTTCATAAGCGCCGGGTTGATCGACATCCACCACYGCAGAATGCCGCTTGCCGCGATAKCCAATGGGTGCGCCATCAAAAGCRGGCTTGAGATCRATRGAAAAGGTCAGGCCAGAGGARATATGCGGCTCCGCGCCAATCACCAARGGTGTGATTTTRTGYAGCTCTGTAAGGGCTGCATCATCCARYTGCGGRTGACCGCGACGAAAGCGGATTTGCGACAGGCGAGAGCCCGGGCGCACCACAATRGGRAACGTGCGCGGGCTGATTTCCAGATAAAGCGGGCCRTGATMRMYTKMTSGYNNCTGGTYWAAWKMWGYYGTTCGATCAGCCAAGACCCGGGTAAAAATATCCAATCGCCCGGTTGAGCTTTTAGGGTTGGCCGATGCAGATAATCCACCGGGCAATTCTAGTAATCCACCGGGCAATTCTAGGCTTTCCTGTAGCGGCACGAGATAAACGCAACCGGTTTCCAGCACGGCACCCGGCGTCAGATCAATTTCATGCAGCTTATAGCGCGCCAATTTATCGGCGATTGATACTTCAGGGCCAGGCAAAAAGCTGGCGCGGATACGGTAGGCTTTTGTGCCAAGGCGCAGATCAAGACTGGCCGGTTGTATCTGCCCCTCAACAGGCGGCGTGGGGGCGCTGATATGACCGTTATTAAACAGCTCGCCAATCATCCAATCCGGCAAAATGCCTTCGGCGTTGATATTTGCGTGTGACATTGCCCATGCTGCTCCAAATTAAATCGTGAGGTTTGCATAAACGATTGCGGGATTGACGCCAAGCGGCAAGCGCAGTATTGCTCTCCATAATTGAATTTGTGGTCATTTGAGCCGGCCGGCTTGCAGCCACGTTAAATAAATCGCTAAAAGGTCGGACAGCGTGTAACCCGCTCCGACCAAATGTGTTGGACCGGGTTTTTTATTGCCCGGGTTTTACTGTCTAGGCTTTACGGCCTGGGCTCATGCCCCTGAGGAGAGGATAACGCTCATGAGTGACATCAAAAAATACCGCCCCGCCACAGAATTGGTTCATGGGGGCACCATGCGCTCTTCCTTTGGCGAGACCTCCGAAGCGCTGTTTTTGACGCAGGGCTATGTCTATGACAGCGCCGAAGCCGCCGAAGCGCGCTTTGATGGCAGCGATCCCGGTTATGTTTATTCACGCTACGCCAACCCCACCGTTTCCATGTTTGAAAACCGCATGATTTTGCTGGAAAAAGCAGAAGCAGCGCGGGCAACATCCAGTGGCATGGCGGCCATTTACGCGGCGCTGGTATGTGATTTAAAAGCTGGTGACCATGTGGTTTCAGCCAAAGCTTTATTTGGCTCGTGTGCCTATATTATTTCCGATATTTTACCGCGTTACGGCATTGAAACCACGGTGGTAGACGGCAATAATCTTGAAGCCTGGGCTGCGGCCATGCGCCCCAACACCAAAACGCTGTTTTTGGAAAGCCCCACCAATCCGCGCCTTGAAGTGCTTGATATTGCGGCCATTGCCGATATCGCCCATGCGGGCGGTGCCAGRCTTGTGGTCGACAATGTTTTTGCMACGCCGTTGTGGCAGCARCCGCTTGAATTGGGCGCWGATGTSGTGGCCTATTCRGCYACAAAACATATTGATGGTCAGGGCCGCTGYCTTGGCGGCATTGTGCTGTCGAATGAAGAWTGGATTGAAGATCAACTGGCYCCGTTTCTTAARCACACMGGMCCAAGYCTCAGCCCGTTTAATGCCTGGACCTTGCTAAAAGGTTTGGARACACTGCCRGTGCGGGTTGAAGCGCAGACAAAATCCAGCGAAATTTTGGCTGATTTTCTRGCKGAACACAGCGCCATTCAGACGCTGCTWTAYCCCGGGCGTTCCGATCACCCGCAATATGAYATTGCCCAGCGGCAAATGAARCGCGGCAGCACCATGYTGGCCTTTGAGGTTAAGGGCGGCAAGGAAGCAGCTTTCAAATTTGCCAATGCCTTGCAGCTTATTCGCCTGTCCAACAATCTGGGCGATGCCAAAAGCCTGATCACCCATCCCGCCACCACCACGCATCAGCGTCTACCCGATGAAGACAAGATTGAGCTTGGTATTTCCGGCGGCTTGTTGCGCTTGTCCATAGGCCTTGAAGATGTCGAAGATCTTCGCGAGGATCTGGATCATGCACTTGGCATGATTTGAGCTTAAGCAGGGCAGCGTTTTATGATGCTGCCCTCGCAAAACAGGTGAGATCAGGCTGCATCTATTTTTGCAGCCAAAACTTCTATTTCAACAACAAATTTCTCACTGGCGAACCCCGATACAATCATCAAGGTTGATGCGGGCGGCGGTGTTGAGACATATTTGTCGCGGGCTTTCATATAGCCCGGCAAATGCTCGCGGCCACTGACATAAGCATTAATGCGCACAATATCCTGCAAATCCATATCTGCTGATTTCAGGATTTCAATAATGTTTTCGAAAATCAGATCCGTCTGAGCTTGAGCGCCTTCGGGAATGTCGTCTTCTAACGTAACGCCCAATTGGCCGGAGCAAACCAGCAAGCGCGCACCTTGAGGCACTTCCACCGCATGGCTGTAATTGGCGAAAGGCGCACGGATCGTCGAGGGCGTGTGACGGACAAAATTATTGGCGTCAGGTGTGGGCATAAAAGTGGATTCCTGGACTTACTACGTATTATTAATACAATCTGAAGATGAATAATCGGCAAGGAGCTTGAGTTTTCGTGCGCTGCACCGCAAAATAAAAACAGGCTGCACTATGGTGGCCCAAACAGATCGCAAAAACAAGGAATCCAAGCATGGCGTCCATCTCCCTAAAATCAATTCTTACTGTTGGTGCACTCGCGCTGAGCGCCACCGTGGCACATTCTGCCGGCCATCAGAAAAGCGTAACATTTGGCACCAACTGGCTGGCACAGGCTGAACATGGCGGCTTTTATCAAGCTGTTGCTGATGGCACTTATGCTGCATGTGGCCTCAATGTCACCATCGCACCAGGCGGCCCGCAGGTGAATAACCGCGCGCTTTTGCTGGCTGGCAAAATCGAGTTCAATATGGGCGGCAATATGCTGCAGCCTTTCTCGGCCGCTGAGCAGAACATTCCTGTTGTTGTGCTGGCTTCCATGTTCCAAAAAGAGCCTCAAGTTATCATCAGCCACCCAAATCAGGGCTTTGATACTTGGGAAAGCCTGAAAAACGCAAAGCTCATTCTAGGTGAAAATGGCTATCAGAGCTATTATCAATGGATGATTGCAGAGTTTGGCTTTACCGCTGATCAGCGCGAGCCTTACACATTCAACTCGGCTCCGTTCCTGGCAAATAAAAAGTCTGCGCAGCAGGGTTACATCACATCTGAGCCATTTGCGATTGAGCGTGAAGGTGGCTTCAAGCCCAACCTTTTCCTGTTGGCGGATTATGGTTTTAACACCTACTCCACAACCATCGAAGCCATGCAGGGCTATGTTGCTGGCGATCCAGAAGCTGTGCAATGCTTTGTTGATGGCTCCATCATTGGTTGGGTCAACTACCTGTATGGCGACAACTCTGCCGCCAACGCGCTGATCAAATCCGATAATCCGGACATCAATGATGATCAGATCAAATTCTCCATCGACACGATGAAAGAATACGGCATTGTTGACAGTGGCGATTCCCTGACCATGGGCATTGGCGCGATGACCGATGAACGCCAGAAAAGCTTCTATGACAAGATGGTTGCTGCCGGTGTTACGCCTGCCAATCTCGACATCTCCAAAATCTACACACTTGATTTCATCAACAAGGGTGTTGGCGTTGAGCTGAAGAAAAGTCTGATGGCCAAATAGGCTTTTCAGTAAAACCCCCGCAGCGGTTTTTTACATCGCTGCGGGATTTGAATCTGGCTGCTTCCCAAACCCTCACGACCGGGGAGCCTTTGAATAGGCATAGTGCGTGTGACGTCACCTTCTCTCATCTCTCTCAACGGAATCACCAAGTCCTTTTCCAACGGCACAGTTGCGCTTCGCGACATGTCGATGGATGTAAAACGTGGTGAATTTGTAAGTCTGCTTGGCCCCTCCGGCTGCGGCAAATCAACGGCCCTGCGCATTATTGCGGGGCTGGCACCCGCCACCCTTGGCACTGTTACTTGGGATCAATCTGGCAGCGCGGACAGCAGCGCTTCGCACTCACATGATATCAGCTTTGTATTTCAAGAACCCACCCTGATGCCTTGGGCCACCGTGTTCGGCAATGTGTATCTGCCGCTCAAGTTAAAAGGTAAGAGCAAAGCCGCATCCCGCGATGAGGTGATGGAAGCACTTGAGTTGGTCGGGTTGGAGAACTTTGAAAACTCCTATCCGCGCGAGCTGTCCGGCGGCATGAAAATGCGCGTCTCTATTGCCCGCGCGCTGGTGACCCGTCCGCGCCTGTTGTTGATGGATGAGCCATTCGCTGCGCTGGATGAAATCACGCGTTTCAAGCTGAACAACGATCTACTGCACCTTTGGGAGCGCTTTAACTGGACCGTTATTTTTGTAACCCATTCGGTGTTTGAATCGGTCTATCTGTCCAACCGCATTGTGGTTATGGCGGCCCGCCCCGGCCGGGTTGTGGAAGATATGACCATTGATGTGCCTTATCCACGCGATGAAGATTTCCGCACCAGCCAAATCTATAGCGATCATTGCCGTACCGTTTCTGCGGCGCTGCATAATGCCATGGATGCCAATGAGAGCGAGCAAATCGCATGAGTGATACAACCCTGTCTGAGAACCAATCACTCATTGATCCGCTAGAGGTTGCGCGCGCACGTGCGCGGCGACGCGATAATGTGCTCAAATATATTTTGCCGCTGGTGATTTTTGCGTTGGCAATGGTGATTTGGGATCGTATTTGCGTGTGGAACGAAATTCCTTCCTACATTCTGCCGCGCCCTTCGCTGGTCATGGAAACCATGATCAAGGATTGGGGTATCCTGTCGGTTGCCCTGGTCAACACGTTGAAAATTACATTTTTATCACTGGCGCTGGCCGTTGCTGGCGGCGTGGGCCTAGCGGTGCTGTTTACTGTGTCGCGATCGATAGAAATGTCTCTGTTTCCCTTCGCCATCATTTTGCAAGTTACGCCTATCGTGGCGATTTTCCCGCTGATCAATATCTATGTTGATTCTCAGCTGACTAAATTGTTGCTCTGCGCCTGGATTGTGGCTTTCTTTCCGGTTCTCTCCAACACCACGCTGGGGCTGAATTCGGTGGATCACAATCTGCGTGATTTATACCGCATGTATGGCGCATCTCGCTGGCAAACCCTGTGGCATTTGCAATTGCCTGCCGCCATGCCGTATTTTCTTGGTGGTTTGAAAATCGCTGGTGGCCTGGCACTGATTGGCGCAGTTGTTGCTGAATTTGTTGCAGGCTCTGCGGGCCAAAGCTCCGGTCTGGCCTCGCGCATCATCGAAGCTGGCTACCGCCTTAATGCACCGCGCCTGTTTGCTGCGTTGCTGCTAATCTCGCTAACCGGCATTGTCATCTTTTTTGCCACATCGCTGACATCCCACCTCATCTTGCGCAAATGGCATGAAAGCGCACTCAAACGGGAGATTTGAACCATGAGTGTTTTGCCTGGATTTCTAACCGTTCCCCACACCAGCCGATTTGCGCTGACCCGTGGACGCACGCCTAAGGCATTGGTGAGCCATTTGCCGGAATTCGACAATGCAATAGATCGTTCTGTTTTTCCGCCCGATGATGATCTTGTCTGTGCGGATTTTCTGATCGATGGCGGCAATCTTGTCGGTGTTGGTTTGCCAGGCACATTTGACGGTGAGATCGCACTGCTGGAGCTGGATGAATCGATCGTGCTGCCCGCTTTTACAGAGCTGCATACCCATCTCGATAAGGGCCATATATGGCCCCGGCAAAGCAACCCCGATGGCACATTTGCCGGCGCATTGGAGGCCACCAATAAGGACCGTGTTGCCAATTGGAGCGAGCAGGATGTACGCGCCCGCATGGAGTTTGGCCTCAGCACCGCTTATGCCCACGGCACCCGCACAATCCGCACCCATCTGGATTCGCTAGACCCACAACACAAAATCTCATGGCCGCTTTTTGCAGAAATACGTGAGGAATGGGCTGATCGCATGACCCTGCAAGGTGCGGCATTAGCCGGTGTTGACCGGTTGATTGATGATGATGTGTTCAAGGATTTGATGGATACAATTCTGCCACATGGCGGGATTCCCGGCGCTGCTACCTACATGATTCCAGAACTTCAAAACGTGCTGACCAAAATGTTCCGCGCCGCGATGGATGCCGGTGTGGATCTGGATTTCCATGTTGATGAAACACTGGACGCTGATGCGAAAACACTGCTGGTGATTGCTCAAACCGCGATTGATCTGGGCTTTGAAGGACAGATTACCTGCGGCCATTGCTGCTCGCTGTCACGCCAAAGCCCGAGTGATATTGACCGTGCGCTTGATCTGGTGGCGCGTTCAGGCATCACCGTGGTCAGCCTGCCAATGTGTAATATGTACCTGCAAAACCGCAATGAGCCGGGCAGCCCACCGCATACGCCGCGTTTTCGCGGTGTCACCCTGCTGCATGAAATGAAGGCGCGCGGCATTCCCGTGGCCATCTCGTCCGATAACACCCGTGATCCGTTTTATGCCTATGGCGATCTGGATGCACTGGAGGTTTACCGTGAGGCCACCCGTATCGCGCATTTAGACCATCCCATTGTCGACTGGATCAATACCATTACGCAGACTCCAGCTAAAACCATGGGGCTAAAGGGTGGCTTCGACATTGATGCGCCTGCTGATCTAGTTTTGACCCGAGCCAGAAGTTTCAGCGAGTTACTGTCCCGCCCACAGGGCGACCGGGTGGTTATCCGCAACGGCAAAGCCATTGAGCGGGTGTTGCCGGATTACCGAACGCTGGATCATCTCTTTACCTCACGGGAGTCGTGAATGACTGATTATACCGCCTTAAAAGCCGCGTTGGCACCAGTTAAACTGGAAGACAATGCTGCCATCGTTAAGCAGAAAAGCCGCGATTTTTTCTGGTATTCGCCGATTCTTAAACGCCAGCTCGATGATGTGACCGCCGATTTAATTGCCTCTCCCTCCACCGAGGAGGAAGTCATTCATGTCCTCAAAATCTGTTTTGCCCATGATGTGCCGGTAACACCGCGTGGCACTGGCACAGGCAATTACGGCC
Source organism: Hyphomicrobiales bacterium (assembly GCA_002746425.1). Lineage (GTDB taxonomy): Bacteria > Pseudomonadota > Alphaproteobacteria > Rhizobiales. The sequence continues at coordinate 14,497 of NVXB01000096.1, forward strand.
AAGCCATGCCGCTATCGGGCGGCGTTTTGCTGGATTTATCTCGTTTCAACAAGGTGCTAGACGTTTCAACAGGGCGGTTTATTTCCGAACCTGGTGCGGTCATCGCTGATATTGACAAGAAGGCTCGCGAAAGCGGGCAAGAACTGCGCATGCACCCCTCAACTTATACCACCGCTTCTA
>NVXB01000097.1 GCA_002746425.1 Hyphomicrobiales bacterium
CTTAGCCCTAAAGACAGGCCGCAATGAAGTGGAGATGGAAAGTCTGGATAAACCTTATGGCGTCGATACAGGGCACCATCAGTACCAGAGACCTCCAGACAGTATGGAGATGCGAAAGCTGATCCAGCTTGATTGCAATGGTACTCGTTTTGTCAGGCTCGTCACGATGGTGGCTACATCGGTTGATACCGTGCGTCATCCTACGTTACCAGCGTCCTTTGAGGCGGGTGGCACAGGTATCTTGTCACAACCGGGCGGGGCAGAATATGCCTTGCACTACACGACTATATTATAACGCGAGGCTTGTTATGCCCCGCCGCCCAATTGGATTGTGTTCACATGTGTGGAGATGATCATCACACCAGCAAAACCACGATGNCCACTCCGCGAGTYTGGCATGCGGGGGGCTTTGGCGCGTCTGGTGGGATGAAAGCGCACGCACTGGCAGAATGGAGCATGGCATGCAGCTACTGGCAGAATGGAGTATGGCGCGCAGCGGAGCCGTTCCCCGGACTTGATCCGGGGCCTTCAGCGCCATCACATGGAGGACAAATACCATGGGTTCATCGRCAARCGCGGCRGYASTAGCTGGTTCARGYAYRRCRCTGAAGATCCYGGCTCAAGGCCGGGAAACGCTCGATGATGGGGACGTGAGCGGCGGATTTAAAGATATGGGGCGATGGAGGTGAGGTGTCAATTGGAAGGGAGCGCTGACTGGCGCAGCCACTCACTACCCGTCATCCTCGGACTTGATCCGGGGACCCAAGCAACAGCAATAACGAGTGCTTCGATGGCAGAATGATGCGCCCGTCTTCAACTCCAGCGCCTATGGGTCCCCGGATCAAGTCCGAGGATGACGAGTGGAGAGACGGGCAACGGCCAGAAACAAAAACTCAGCCCAAGGTTCAAAAGAACCCAGAGCTGAGAAAAGTGTTTTGGGAGAGAGTTGAAAGGCGTTTAAAAAACCTAATCAATCGCACCGCCAGCTTCGCCGTCTTCATCTGGTGTTACATCCAAAATGCGCGCCCGGCTGGTGATTTTAACGTCGGTTTTGCAATCGCTCATGCAGGCGTCCCGGTTGGTAAACACAGGGGAATCCTCGCGATTGTCAAAGTAGAAATTGTCTTCATTGGGCAGCCGAATGCTGGTAAAATTGGCTTTTGACAATTCAAACTCTTCATCATCCACAATGTCATTCACATACAGCAGATAGGCGGTGATGGCGTAAACCTCATCCGGCGTCAAAGTACCAGACTCGCCAAAAGGCATGGCGCGGTTGACGTAATCAAACACCGTGGAAAGGTAGGGCCAGAAAGAGCCGATGGTTTTCACCGGGCGGTCATCGGTCAAAGTGTCTTGCCCGCCAGCCAGTACCGGCCAGCGATCAACACCCTCGCCAAAGTCGCCGTGGCAAATGGCACAGCGCTCGGCGAAAACTTCTTCGCCGACCTCAACAGTGCCGCTGCCTTCGGGCAAGCCAAGGCCATCGGGGCGAATATCGTTGTTCCAGGCGGCGATTTCATCGCTCGTGGCGGTGCGGCCAATGCCCATGCCGCCTGCAATGGCGGAGACAGAAAAGCCGGTGCACAATATTGCGACCAAAGGGACTGTGATTAGCGGTAGCTTAAGAAACTTCAACATTTTCCACCTCTCCACCAGCTTTTACATGCCAGGTCTGAATGCCATTATTGTGGTAGATCGAATTTTCACCGCGCACGGCGCGCAACGCAGATTTGGTCGGTTGCACATAGCCGGTGGAATCGGTTGCCCGCGATTGCAACAGCAGCGGGCTGCCATCCCAGTCAAAGTCGTAATAGAAGCGGTGCATGGATTTATTTAGGCTTGGGCCATCAATGCGGGCCTTGTGCCAGTTGTTGCCGCCATCAATGCTGACATCCACCGCAGCAATGGTGCCACGGCCAGACCAGGCAATGCCGGTCAGCACTGTTTGCCCCTTGCTGTGCAGCAGCGGGGCCTGCGGAGACGGGTTGGTGATAACCGATTTGGCGTCCATCACCCAGGTGAAGCGGCGCGAGCGGCCATCGGCCATCAGATCGGTGTATTTGGAGGTTTCCTCGCGGTGCTGCCAGRGCATATCGCCAATCTCAATGCGGCGCAGCCACTTGATCCAGGTGTTGCCTTCCCAGCCGGGCACAACGAGACGGATCGGATAACCATTTTCGGGGCGAAGGGCCTCGCCGTTCATTTTGAAGGCAACAAGGCAATCATCCATGGCTTTTTCMAGCGGAATRGAGCGGGTCAAGCCAGAGCTATCAGCGCCTTCGCARAGCAGCCAYTTGCCGGCGGTTTTGACACCRGCCTCATTAAGCAGRGTGCTWAGCTTAACGCCGGTATACATCAGATTATGRATCATGCCGTGGGTGAACTGGCACCCATTAAGCTGCGAGCCGCGCCACTCCATGCCGGTATTGGCCGCACATTCCAGGAAGTAGGCGTGATTCTCGCGCGGAAAACGCATCAGRTCTTCCATGGTAAAGACAAGCGGTTTGTCGACCATGCCGTGGATCATSAGGCGGTGTTGGGAGGGATCAATTTCCGCGATGCCAGAGTGGTGRCGCTCAAAACACACCCCGTTTGGKGTAATAATGCCGTCAAGCTCGTGTATTGGCGTGAAGTTGATGGAAGAAACCGGGTCTGCGGTCAGCCAAGGAACACTGCGACGCACCACGTGTTCTTCAAACGACGAGGGCGTACCATACGGGCGCGCATCCACGCCCTCGCCAAGATACTGGTTCCAGTCTTGCGGCTCCAGTATTGCAGGATCACCGGCGGCTTGTGCAGCACGCCCCGTGATAAGCCCTGCGCCAAGCGCCACCGATGTGACGGCACCTGCGCGTAAAAAAGCCCGCCGTGACGGGATTGCAATATCGGGTTTTTGCTGAGATGGATCGCTCATTTCAGGCCCTCCTACTTGCCCAAAACACCACTTGGTTTGTGGCTTGTTTATTGAACATATCATTACATTCTTTTTTTTGAATGTAAAGATAGTGAAGTGGGTGCAAAACGGGCTGTGGAAGGAATGTGCCGTGATTGGCACAAGTTTGAAGCCTTGGTTGTTCGGCAGGCTTGAGTTACGGGCGATGCGGGGTTAAGCAAGCGGCGGGCGGATTTCGCTAGCGCCTTTAGGGGTATTAGAAGCTGGCATCAGGCGAACATAAAGAGTGAAGATAATGGCAGATGCACCACAGCCGACGTTAAAGTGGATATTTTTCAGCATGAGTGGGCGGATCAACCGCGAGGAATATTGGTGGTCAATATTCGCGCTGATGGCGGGCAATTTTGTGGTGATGTACGCGCTGTTTAACGGCCGTATCGAAATTGGCCCAGTGGGTGAGTTGCTGTTTACCGAATCGCAAAGCATGTCGCTGCTCGGCATTGTTGCTGTTGGCATGTATTTCAGCTTCACAATATCTGTAAAACGTTTGCATGATATGGGTTGGCCGGGTCTGCTTGCCGTGATGTTGATGTTTCCCGTTATTGGCTTTATCGCGTTTTTCATGCTGGGGTTGATGAATGGCGAAAAGGGCACCAACAAATATGGCCTTGAGCCGCCGCGCCTTAGGCGATGATTGAGGCACTCTTGCATTAGCCATTAAAACCAATTGCGGATACATAATGTCGAATTCTCATGCCTGCCAAATTCTACAAGATCTTATTCGCTGCCCTTCAGTGACACCGCAAGAAGGCGGCGCATTAAGCTATCTGCAAAATCTGCTGGAAAGCGCCGGCTTTTCGGTTGAGCGCCCCGTGTTCGAAGACGCAGACACGCCAGATGTCGAAAACCTGTTTGCCTCAATTGGAAGCGGCGCACCGCACTTTGTTTTTGCCGGGCATACTGATGTTGTGCCGCCAGGCGATGAACAAGCCTGGAGCCATGGTCCCTTCGCTGGTGATATCGAGGATGGGATGATGTATGGCCGTGGCACTGTGGATATGAAGGGCGGTATTGCCTGTTTTGCCGCTGCCGCTCTGACCTTTTTGCAAGATACACCGCAGTTCACGGGCACGATATCTTTCCTCATCACCGGAGATGAAGAAGGCCCGGCGATTAATGGCACAGTAAAATTGCTGCATTGGTGTAAAGAGCGTGGCATCGCGTTTGATCATTGCATTGTTGGCGAGCCAACCAACCCGAATGCACTGGGAGATGCTATTAAAATAGGCCGCCGTGGGTCGCTTTCGGGTGTTTTGACGGTGAACGGTGTTCAGGGCCATGTGGCCTATCCGCATCTGTCAGATAATCCCATTCGCGGCATAACCGGCATGCTGGAAGCTTTGATGGTGCCGGCACTGGATGCTGGCAATGAGCGGTTTCAGCCCACCAATTTGGAATGGACATCTGTGGATGTTGGCAATGCGACCACCAACATTACGCCCGCCAGTGCCAGTGCACGTTTCAATGTGCGCTTTAATGATCAATGGACACCGGCGAGCCTTGAAGCGGAATTGCGGCAGCGGCTAGACCAGGCCGTAAACGCCAATAAATACCGGCCTGGTGATAAAGCGGCCATTTCCTATGATCTTGAAATTAAACGTGATGCGTCGGAGAGTTTTTTGACCCACTCGGAGACATTGATTTCAGCGTTGAGCAATTCTATCGCGCAAATTACGGGGCGCACGCCAGAACTCTCAACAGGTGGCGGCACATCGGATGCGCGTTTCATCAAAAACTATTGCCCAGTGGTTGAGTTCGGCCTAGTGGGGAAAACAATGCATCAGGTCGATGAGCAAGTTTCCGTTGCTGATCTTGATCAACTGGCAAAAATTTATCACGCGTTTCTGCGCAAGTATTTCTCGTAGGGTTGATTTGGGAGGCAATTTGCTATGGGTCTGTCATTTGAAGAATTGGGATTTCGCGCAACGCCAATTGGTGATTTGAGCCTGCGCCGCCGCCGTGAATTGTCGCTGGGCGTTGATGTTATTGAAATCAAGCTCGGCGATGAGTTCTTGATGTCGAGCCTATTCACAGTTTCGGAAATCGCGCTGGCCGATTTGGCGTTGAAAAAATTGGATAGCGACAATCTAGATATCGTCGTTGGCGGCCTTGGTCTCGGGTATACGGCACAAGCCGTTCTGCAACACAAAAGCGTTGGATCACTGGTTGTTGTCGATGCGTTGGAAGCGGTCATCGATTGGCACCAATCTGGCCTGTTGCCATTGGGCCCGGAATTAACCGCTGACAAACGCTGCAAGTTCCAGCTGGGTGATTTTTTCGCGCTATCGGCTTCTTCAAATGGTTTTGATCAGTCTGTGCCATCCAGAAAATATGATGCCATCTTAGTGGACATTGATCATTCGCCAGAATTTTTGCTGAATGCTCAAAACGGTGTTTTTTATCAGCCTGCAGGCCTGAAACAATTGGCAAGCCATTTGAAGCCGGGCGGCATATTTGGCCTGTGGTCGAATGATCTTGCAGATGATGTTTTTACCGAACGCCTAGACAAGATATTCGCCAAGGTTTGGGCTGAGCCCGTAACTTTTCATAATCCGTTGCAGGATAAAGATTTTACTCAGACCGTTTATCTTGCTCAAACGGCCTCGTAATCCACCTGTACAAGATAGAGCCCATGGGGCGGTGCAACAGGCCCGCAGGCTTTGCGATTTTTGGCCTCTAGCGATCGTTTCAGATCAGAAGGGGACCACTTGCCATCGCCAACCAGCTTAAGTGATCCGGCAAAGGATCTGATTTGGCTGTGCAGGAAAGATCGGGCTGACACCGTAAGCTGCAGCTCATCTGTGTCTGTCTGTACCACAGAAATGGCATCAATCGTTTTGACAGGGCTTTTGGCCTGACATTGCGTGGCGCGAAAAGTAGTAAAATCGTGATTGCCGAGCAGGAGTTGCGCGGCTTCATGCATGATGTCAGCATTTAAGGAACGCGGAACCCACCAAACCCGATTATTGAGCAGCACAGTGGGGGGGCGGCGGCTCTGAAAACGATATAAATAGTGGCGCTGAACAGCGCTGAAGCGCGCGTCGAAATCATCATCAACACATTCAACTGCCAAAATAGCGATTGTCGGTTCGGGTTTTAGATGGAAGTTGAGCGCATCACGCACCGTGTCGCATGGATAATCATTATCCAAATCCAGATGCGCAATTTGGCAGATTGCATGAACGCCAGCATCRGTGCGCCCTGATCCGTGAACCAGGTGCTCCTTACCGCTGAATTTCTGAATGGCAGTTTCAATTGTTCCTTGCACAGATAGCTGGTTGGGCTGGCGTTGCCAGCCGCAATAGGGCGTTCCGTCATATTCGATGAAAAGYTTATAGCGCGGCATGATGTGTCAACATACCGCTATAACAAGACTGCACTTTTGCCGATGGAGGTGCCGCGCAAAAATTCTTCAGCACTCATAGGCTTCTTGCCAGCTCGCTGCACTTGCTCCAAACGAACGGCACCACTGCCACAAGCTATCGTCAGCTGATTATCAATGATTTCACCAGGKATGCCTTCGCCGCCTTCCATCTGCCGCGAGCGCAGAACCTTGAGCCGTTCCTTGTTRCCGTTGATTTGAAACTCACACCATGCGCCGGGCCAAGGTGAAATGCCGCGAATATGATTGTGCACATCTTTGGCAGCGCGTGACCATTTTATGCGAGTTTCATATTTTGAAATCTTGTGGGCATAGCTGACGCCTGAGCTTTTTTGGTCRCTCAATTGAAGTGGGCCATCTTCCAGTTGGTTGATTGCGTCCACCAYTAAATCAGCGCCAATGACAGCCAATTTGTCGTGCAAATCTCCTGCAGTCATGATCTTGTCGATTGGAATGATCTCCTCCAAGGCGATCTGCCCGGTATCGAGACCTTCATCCATTTTCATCACTGTAGCAGCGGTTTCGCTGTCCCCAGCCATAATAGCGCGTTGTATGGGAGCAGCACCACGCCAGCGCGGTAATTTTGAGGCATGCAAATTAAGRCAGCCAAATTTGGGRGCCGTCAGAATTGGTTTTGGCAATATTTGGCCATAGGCAACCACCACTGCAACATCTGCTTTCAGCGCCTTGAATTTGGATTGCTCCATGGTGTCTTTTAAAGATGTCGGGGTTAGCACCGGAATTCGGAAGGATTCTGCAATTGTATGCACTGGCGATTTACGTTCTGCCATACCACGATCTGCAGGGCGGGGTGGTTGCGTGTACACTGCCACCACCTTATGCCCGTTGCCAATAATYTGCATAAGGGTAGAAACAGCAAAATCTGGCGTTCCCATGAATATGACGCGCAATGGCATGCTAAAAGTCCTTGTTAGTCAGAAAATTGGGTGATCAAGCGTCTGTAACATCACGAAGCTTAGCAGCCTTGGCGAATTTTTTCACCACCCGGTCGCGCTTGAGCTTTGAGATATAGTCGATAAACAGCACCCCGTTAAGGTGGTCAACTTCGTGTTGCACGACAGTTGCCAATAATTCATCAACCTCTAGCTCTTGCTCTTTACCGTTGCGGTCRAGAAATTGAACCTTGCAGGCTGCWGGGCGGGTAACYTCTTCATAAAACTCAGGAATGGACAAGCATCCTTCCTCATAGATCGAGACCTCTTCGGAAGACCAGATGATCTTGGGGTTGATAAGGAATAACGGTTTGGGCGGTTCATCTTCCTTGGCTGTGTCGATTGTAATCACCTGCTTGGGTACGCCAATCTGAATGGCCGCCAGACCAATGCCGGGAGCATCATACATGGTCTCGAGCATGTCATCCAACAAGGTGTTTAGCTTRTCACCAAACTCCTTCACTGGCGTTGAAATATYACGCAAGCGATTATCGGGAATGATGACGAGATCCTGGATCGYCATGGAAAAGTCCTTATCTGTTTRACTGGGAAATAAGGAATTGCGTGTTGCGGGTCAATGCGCATTGCACATTTGAGTTCCGAATCAGTTAGAAGAGCAYATGTTTGAYCCACTTTTCCAAATTGGTAGCTATACCGTCATTGGCCGTGACCTCTTGATACTTCTGTGTYTGGGGGGMGCGCTGTTCTTCTGGCTCATCATGRGCGCGGTGCGCAAAAACCGCGAAGAAAACCAAAAGCAAACGGCAATAGCGCAAAACCGGGCACTTGAACTGGARGCGCGYCTGTTGGARATGATGCGTACTCAGGGCGAGATTACCGGGCAGGTGCGTACYATGTCCGATGTTCTGTCCAACCGACAAAGTGAATTAATGCGCGCTGTTAATGAACGGCTTGATGGTATGGGGCAGCGGCTCAACCATTCCGTAACAGAAAGCAGCAAGGGCACCCAGGAAAGCCTTTCCAAACTGCAAGAGCGGCTTGCAGTGATTGACCGGGCGCAAACCAATATCACGCAGCTATCTGGCCAAGTGGTAGAACTGCAGCAGATATTGGCCAACAAACAAACCCGTGGTGCTTTTGGCCAAATGCGCATGGAAACCATYATTGCCGACGGGYTGCCGCATAATGCTTATTCATTTCAGGCAACGCTGAGCAATGGCAAAAGGCCAGATTGTATTGTCTACAYGCCCAATAAGGCACCAAGCCTTGTCATTGATGCCAAGTTTCCACTGGAGGCTTACAACAAGTTGCGTGAAGCATCYGATATGGTGGAGCARAAAGAGGCAACGCAGCAATTYAAGCGCGATGTGGATGTYCACATAAAGGCAATWGCAGAAAAATATTTYATCAARGCAGAAACGCAGGACACAGCTTTCATGTTTGTGCCCTCTGAATCAGTTTTTGCCGCCATTCATGAGCAATTTGAGGATTTGGTGAAGCGGGCGCATCGCTCTCGCATTGTCATCGTTTCGCCATCGCTGTTGATGCTGTCGATACAGGTCGTACAAGCGCTCTTGAAGGATGCACGAATGCGCGAATTGGCTCATGTCATTCAGGCCGAAGTTGCGGCGCTGCGTGCTGATACATTGCGTATTGATGAGCGCGTCAACAAACTCCAAACGCATTTTCGTCAGGCCAACAAGGAYATTGACGACATTTTGACATCTACCGGGAAGGTCGTGCGTAGAAGTCAGAAAATTGAAGACTTGGAACTTGGAGAAATTGATGTTCAGAACGATGCTCAATCGCAAGCCACTCCTAAAGAAGTTGAAAAACCAGTGGCTTTAGAGCCAACATCAACGCTGGCAGATTGGGCACCAAAAAGTTGATCGGCCATTTTGTGTAAAGCGCTCGATACTACCTTTGCAGTCTTTTGTGCGGCACGGCTCGTTTTTCCGGTCATAAACAGCAAAACTATGCTGGAAATAACCCAGAGTACCATCGGTCTGAGCATGGTCCTGCAAAGTTGAACCACCAGCGCGAATGGCATCATGCAACACATCGCGAATATGGCTAATTAAGAGATCAAGTTTTTTAGTTGGCTTGCCGGTTTTGCCAACCAGWGAACYAGCSYTWCGTTTTGGAGAGAAACCRCAGCGCCAYAAAACTTCAGCCACATAGATATTACCAAGCCCGACAACAATGCTTTGATCCAGCAAAGTGGCCTTAAGGCTGGTCGAYTTTCCAGCAAGCTTTGAAGCCAGATATTCTGGGGTCAGCTCGTTGCCCAAAGGCTCAATRCCCATTTTGGCAAACAGGGAGTGTTCGGCYAGCTCMGATCGCGGAATCAATRRCATGAAGCCAAAGCGGCGCGGGTCGTTATAGGTAATCGTTGTGCCGCTCTCCATCTGGAACACCACATGGTCGTGGGCGGGCAGTTTACTTTGCACATGTTTGGCAATGTTAGTTGAGGCATCATTGACCAAAAAAGAACCAGACATGCCAAGATGCATCACCAGCACATCGCCATTGCTCAGATCGCCAAGCAGGTATTTTGCCCGCCTGCTAAGCGCAGTAAGTTGCTGCCCTTGCAATCGTTCGGCAAAGTTTTCGGGGAACGGAAACCGCAAATTCGGCCGTCGCTGTTCGACCGATTTAAACACTTGCCCTTCCATGGCAGGCTGCAGGCCACGGCGTACGGTTTCGACTTCTGGTAATTCAGGCAAATCAACCTCTTAATCAATTTCACGAGTTTTCGTGTGGAGTGATGCATTTTTTCATATATATGAACAGCAAATCTATGTGCGCACCATAATTAAAGGTCACAGCAGAGCCATGACATCAGCAGAACACGTTCAAGGTAGTGAACAGATTGATCCTGCAGGAATGGAAACTTCCTTTGGGTATCAGTCGGTTAGCCGCGGTGAAAAGCAGCAGCGCGTTAATGATGTGTTCCACAAAGTGGCCTCGCGCTATGATCTGATGAATGATTTTATGTCCGCAGGCATGCATAGGGTTTGGAAAGATACCATGATTTCCATGCTATCGCCGCCGCAAACTCGGCCTTTCCGCCATCTCGATGTGGCTGGCGGTACCGGCGACGTGGCTTTTCGTGTGGCGCGCAAGGCCGGTGAAAAGGCAAATGTCACCGTGTGTGACATCAACACTTCTATGCTGGCCGTTGGAGAAGAGCGGGCAACAAAAGAAAAACTGTCTGAACAAATAGCATTTGTTGAAGGTAACGCTGAAGAGTTACCTTTTGAAGACAACTCCTTTGATGCCTACACAATCGCCTTTGGCATTCGCAATGTGCCGCGACTTTCAAGAGCTGTGGAAGAGGCCTTCCGTGTTCTCAAACGTGGTGGGCGGTTCATGTGCCTGGAGTTTTCAAAGGTAGATATTCCTGTTCTCGACAAGGTTTATGATACTTATTCTTTCAACGCCATTCCGCTGCTGGGCCAGTTGGTGGCCAATGACCGGGCCAGTTATCAATATCTGGTAGAATCAATCCGAAAATTCCCCAATCAGAGCCGGTTTGAGCAAATCATCTCGGATGCCGGATTTTCGCGTGTGACACATCGCAACCTTACTGGCGGTGTTGTCGCCATTCATTCAGGCTGGAAGCTTTAGGAGCGCGGCAAGTTGGCAAAACCTACCGCTTATCTGCGGCTTCTCAAAGCTGTTTTCACATTGGCTCGTGAGGGCGTGTTCAGTGTTCCCTCCAGAACGGATGTGCCAAAAGATGTGGCCGTGTTGTTATGGATCGCAGACCGTATCGCGCGCCCTGAAAGTGAAGTGCTGGACCGAGGCGAGCGCCTTAATGCTGCGCTCGACAAGTTGGGCCCATCCTATATCAAGTTGGGGCAATTCTTGGCCACGCGGCCAGATATTGTCGGTAATGATATTGCCAAAGGGCTGGGTGCGTTGCGCGATGATGTTCCGGCGTTTGGCAGTGAAGCGGCCCGCGAGATCATCCGCAACAATTTGAATCGGGATGTCGAAAAACTGTATTCCAGTTTTAGTGAGCCGGTAGCAGCAGCCTCGATTGCGCAAGTACATAAAGCCACCATCACCACACCAGATGGTGAACGCGAGATGGCTGTAAAAGTGTTGCGGCCCAATGTGCGCGCACGGTTTCAAAGGGATCTGGAGAGCTTTTACGCTGTTGCCCACCTTGCGGAACGTTTCATTCCCTCTACCCTGCGTTTGCGCCCAGTGGCGGTCGTTGACACGCTAGCACGCAGCGTCGTGATGGAAATGGATTTACGCCTTGAGGCGGCAGCATTATCGGAAATGGCAGATCAATCTGCTGACGACCCTTTGTTTTCAGTACCTAAAATTGATTGGAGCCGCACCGGGCGCGATGTCCTGACAATCGACTGGGTTGATGGGTTAAAATTGACCGAGATCGAAGCGCTTGATGCCGCTGGCCTGGACCGCAAAAAGCTTGCAACTGACCTTATTCAAGTGTTTTTGCGCCATGCGCTGGAGCATGGATTTTTCCATGCGGATATGCATCAGGGTAATTTGTTCGTTCATCCTGACGGTACGATCATCGCCATTGATTTTGGTATTATGGGCCGCATTGGCCCCAAGGAACGCCAGTTTCTGGCGGAAATCCTCTACGGCTTTGTTAAACGCGATTATCTGCGTGTTGCACAGGTGCATTTTGAAGCGGGCTATGTTCCGGCGCACCATTCCATCGAAGATTTTGCGCAAGCTTTGCGCGCAGTTGGAGAACCCATTCACGGGCAATCTGCCGATGATATTTCCATGGCCAGCTTGCTTGGCCTGCTGTTCGAAATCACCGAACTGTTTGACATGGAAACGCGTACCGAGTTGATAATGCTACAGAAAACCATGGTGGTGGTGGAAGGCGTGTCGCGTTCATTGGATGATGGATTTGATATGTGGCAGGCTGCAGAGCCTGTGTTGCGCGAATGGCTGACGGCGCATTTGGGGCCGGGGGCTAAGCTGGAGCAGGCTGTGAAGGGGGTGTCCTCAATTGGCCGGTTAATGCAGGAGCTGCCAGAGCTGGCGGAGCGGGCTAGCCGGATGTCTCGGGAGCTGGACGGCGCTATTGAAAGTGGTTTTCGGCTGGACAAAGAGAGCATTGCTTTATTGGCCCGCAAGCAGGCAGAACAGAACCGTTACGCGCGCTATGCCGTGACGACCCTGGCTGTTTTAGGGTCATTACTTGCCTTGGATCATCTGTTCTGATTGACTGATAAAATGTGCTAAAGGTTTGAAACCATGTCGAAAATCCTGTTGATCATTGGCGGCGGTATTGCAGCTTACAAGTGTCTGGAGTTTATTCGCCGGGCSCAGGAGARCAATCACGAAGTGAGTGTTGTTCTCACCGAGGCCGCAAAGCAATTCGTGACGCARCTTAGCGTGGCGACCCTGGCAAAGGGKCAGGTCTACTGCGATCTGTTTGATGTCAAACAGGAGATGGATGTCGGYCATATTCGCCTCTCRCGCAATGCAGATATCGTGGTTATTGCCCCGGCAACAGCAGATTTTATGGCYAAAATGGCSCATGGTTTGGCCAATGATTTGGCCAGYGCTGTSYTGCTTGCCAACAACAAACCTGTCCTTGTTGCCCCGGCGATGAACCCCCAGATGTGGGCCAATCCAGCCACCCGTCGCAACCATGCTCAATTGGTTACTGATGGGTTGGAGTTTATCGGCCCAATGGCCGGGGAAATGGCAGAAAATAACGAGTTTGGGCTTGGCCGCATGGCCGAACCCGCTGAAATATTATTGGCAATGCAGCAGCTTTTGGACCGCGAAAAGGCCCCAAAACTCTTGGCTGGAAAGCGTGTATTGATCACTGCTGGGCCGACCCATGAGCCGATTGATCCGGTGCGRTATTTGGCCAATCGATCATCAGGCAAGCAGGGGTATGCGATTGCGGCGGCGGCGGCGGCGGCTGGAGCGCAGGTTACGCTGATTTCCGGGCCGGTGGCGCTTGAAAAACCCAGAGGTGTGACGCGGGTTTTGGTGGAAACGGCGCGCGAGATGATGCAGGCGGTGGAAGACGCGCTGCCAGCGGATATTGCCATAATGAGCGCCGCTGTTGCAGATTGGCGTATCGCGCAAGTATCTGATAAGAAACACAAAAAAGACGGTAGTGGCACGCCGCCCAGCTACGATATGGCGGAAAACCCCGATATTCTGCAATTTATCAGCAAGCATGACAGTTTACGCCCAAAGCTGGTGATTGGCTTTGCTGCCGAAACCAACGATGTCATTGAAAACGCTACCAAAAAACGCCTTAAAAAAGGCTGTGACTGGCTTTTGGCCAATGATGTGTCGCCAGAAACCGGCGTTATGGGCGGTGATTTCAACACCATTCATTTGATCTCGGAAAACGGGGTTGATCACTGGGAAAGAACCAATAAACGCGATGTTGCCGTGCGGCTGATTGCAGCTATAGCTGCGGCTGTGTAGGGTTCATCATGGCTGGTGTGAAGTTGGCCGAATTTCTGGATTGTTACGGATTATTGAACAATGACGATTGATATTAACGTTCAGCGCTTGCCGCATGGCCAAAATCTGGAATTGCCATTTTATCAAAGTGATGGCGCTGCGGGCATGGATTTATACGCTGCGATCGACGCGACATCGACATTGGTGCTGGAGCCGGGCGGGGCCACGGCGGTGCCAACCGGTTTTGCCATGGCGCTGCCGGTGGGATTTGAGGCGCAGATACGGCCGCGCTCTGGTCTGGCGGCAAAACACAGCGTGACAGTGCTGAATGCGCCTGGCACCATCGACAGCGATTATCGCGGCGAGATTAAAGTGCTGCTGATCAATCATGGCACGCAGGCTTTTGACATCACGCGCGGCATGCGCATCGCGCAGATGATTATTGCGCCGGTAACCCGCGCGCAGCTGAACGAGGTTGATAGCCTTGATGACACGCAGCGCGGCGCGGGCGGTTTTGGCAGCACGGGCGTCGCTTAAAATGCCGCTTTCCACCCCACCACTTTCAGGCCCCCCGCTCTCCACAGAAGAAATTAGCCGCTATG
>NVXB01000098.1 GCA_002746425.1 Hyphomicrobiales bacterium
CTGCACAGGCCGAAGCTGTTGTGGAAGCCGGGGCGAAATTCATCGTCTCTCCCGGTCAACTTCATGAGGCACCCCCAACCTCAGCAACCACTAGTAGTTTTACTGCAAAATGTCAAGAAAACCAGCCCTTTGCGCATACAACCATGGGTGTTTTTACAGGGCATACTCGCCCTTTCAAGAACAGTCGGATGATGATTTTAGCCCGCGCAATATATCGAAAACAGCGTTTGAAGAAATGTCTTATTTGTTCGCTTTTTTCACTCAATTTTACGGCTTGATCAATTTGCGTCCTGCAATCAGCTGCACTCACTAACAACCATCAATATAGTCTTCCAATTAAGCCCTGCCACTCGCTACCTACATGATGCAATTTCTGTCATGTTTTTGATTGTGCAACTACCTTCAATGTCCAATGGAGTAGGGCTGATAACAACCAGTTGCATTGTATTAAGAGGCGGGAACGAGGATGCAATGCGCTGATTAACAGCATCTCGCGTGTAGCTCTTGATTTGTCGGATGAGATCAAGCGCTTGTTGAGGTGGCAATTCATCCAGGATAAGCTCCATCATGGCGTAAGCAATGGGGGCAGCCTTTTTCCGATTTGCTTCAAGGGCGTTAACGAACCAGTTGTTGGCCACTTCGAATTCTTGCGTTGATAATCCGCTTTGCCGGAAGCCCCTGTAAATATCGCGAACTTCATGGAGAACATCTTGTGTTTTATCTGGCTCCAATTCGCCACTAAATACAATTACCCGGCTTTCTCGGCTAAAGTTTGCAATGCTGGCACCAAACGAATAGGTGGCACGGAGCTTGTTTCGAATAGCTGCGAATAATCTAGAATTATCTGGGCTGCTAAGAGCGGAAACCGCGACCCAGTCTTGCGCGTCGTTGCCCAAACGGGTTGGAGGTAACACGCCAACATATGTAATCGAGGTTTGCTTTCTTTTTGGATCAACCAAAACGACTGTTCTGCCCGAAAAAACTGGCTCATCCATTTTTGAATGCGCCAAAACGCTTCCAATAGGCAAGCTAGACACAACGATATCTACAATCGAAGCAATTTCATCCTCGCCAATCGGGCCTGCTGCTGTAACTCTCAAATTTGATCGGGTAAACGTAGATTTATGCCAAGACTTTATATCCTCTACGGTGAAACTATCAAACAGTGTGCCTACAGGCAAATCAAGGAATGTTGTCAGCGATTGATCACCCAAAATCATGGCACGCGCTAACGAGCCAGATTGAACATTGGCTCGGGCTTTATGCCGCTGCATGTTTTGTAGAAACTGAGATTTGATCCGTTGGAACCAATCATCAGGCAGTGTTGGATTGCTTAATACATCCTTGGCAATGAGGGCAGCCGCGCGCGCGTTCTCAGGTAGTGTAACCAGCGACCCGCGGATATGGTCGGCAGATACGTAGAGCTTCGCAGATGAGCCTAAATCATCAAAATCAGCCGTAATCTCGGCTGCATTTCTTTGACCCGCGCCACCAGAAAACATCAGGTCAACACCGATATAAGGAACGGCAGGCACGTCGTTTTCATATGCCCAATTAGTTTGCCAAGCCACGAAAATTGCAACTTTTTTAGCCTCAGGCACCTGAGCATAATGAAATTTAAAACCAGAAGCAGTTTCTAATTCAATGACTTTCGAAAAGGCTACATCTGAAAAAAACGAAACAATTGTGAGTAGTAATAACTGAGCACCAAAATTTTTCATAAAACTTCTCTATTTTGTGGAGATAGGTTGCACCAATGTGCCAACAACAAGGCCCGGGCCCGCAAGCAAGCCAGCGAGAGAGTTCAATTCATCAAGTGTTATGTCGGACAGACGCTTTTTAAATTTCTCTGGTGAGATAATTGGAGCATCATTGAAAATCTGGCTGATTATGAGGTCCAATGCGAATTCCCAATCATCAAAAACCCTAGAAATTGAGTTCAGCTTACGTGTTCGAACACGGTCAAATGTTGCGCTTGGAATACCCGTTTTTTCCAAGGTTTTAAGATGTTGCTCAAATGCCAAAAGCAAATTTTGTAAACTTACGCCAACATCCGGACGTGCAGAAAAACTGACAACAATCTCATCACGTTCAAGCGCTCCTAAAGTCAATGTGTATCCACTGGAAATAAAAGCGTCATAACGAAGAGGCTTGGCAAGTGAACCATCTAGAGTGCTATTGAGAATGTCGGACAGAAAATTCAACCGAAGCTGCATCAAGTCCTTTGATACAGAAGTCTGAAGGTTAATTCTTTTTAGGTACAGCAAAATTTCTGAATTGAATTTGTGGACTTCTTTCTCTTGAATATCCCGCGTCAAATTAAACCTGCTTCGCGGAATCTGCTTTGACTTTATCTGCGTTGATGGCAGATTAAAATACTTGGAAATCAAAGATTTCAAATTTTCTAAATC
The DNA here is from genome assembly GCA_002746425.1 of Hyphomicrobiales bacterium. Taxonomy (GTDB): domain Bacteria; phylum Pseudomonadota; class Alphaproteobacteria; order Rhizobiales. The sequence goes on from NVXB01000098.1 coordinate 2,412, forward strand.
AAGTTTTCCAGTTATTATCAGCACAGCGTTCTGAGGCTGGTGAGTAAGCTGGTGAACTGCAAAAGCCTCTTCAGGCAACATGGACAGAATAGATTCAGGCGTCCCTAAAACACTTCGACCCCTCCCTTTGGTTCCAAATGCGCGGTTCCGAAGTTTTGCGCGGGTTGAAAACAATAGGTCTGACGCCGTACGAGTTTCATATTCACGCAGAATAATCTGTCGCTCCTCCAACATTTTGTCCGAGAATGTATCGGGTGTATCAAACACCATTGAAATGCTGTGGATTAGTTTTTCTATATCTGACGAGTCTGCGGACACCCGATAAACTGTTGCTTCACCTGATGTCCATGCGTTGAAGCCGTGCAAGCTTGAGAGTTCAATGGAAGCCCCATCTCGCGCATTCATCCACACTAAATGCTCAAGATAATGAGAAATGCCCTCCTTCTCGGAACGAGCATACGCGCCCGATTTGACAATCAGGTAGGCATCCACAATATTCTCAGTATTAGGAATATGGTAGGTTTCAATTGGTTTTCCTGGAGGAAATAACTGGAATTCAGAGGCATCACTCTCCGCGCAAACCAATGACACGGTGCAAAAAAATAGACATAATGCAGAAACAACAACCTTCAAAATCATAGTGTTGTTTTGGGTCTAAACCCATTTCCTGTGAAAACAATTTCAACAAATAGAATAAATATCAACCTACACCTTGTGCTTGTAGATAATATCCAACAATTTTTACTGTTTGCACAACCTGTCACTTCTAACAGGGGTTAAAATAGGCACCCCAAATAGGCTAGATATTGCGTTCACTATCCATGTTCCAGGGTTTGAAATTGCATAGGGCTTCCATAATGCAGCTTACAGCTATGTTTAAAAGATCCATCTAAAATGGACATATTGCATTCAAAGCAATCAACCTCTAACGCGCTGGCCGTCCTTGTCGAAACGAAACACATTATCATCGTGGAAATTAAGCGAAACCTCTGTGTCGATCTCATAGTTTTGCTGGCCAAACAACCGCACTGTCAGCAACTCACCATCGACAAGAACATAGACATTGGTGTCAGCACCTAAGTGCTCCAAATGGCTGATTTTTCCGCTTATTGGGCCGCTATCAGTTATAGAAATTGTCTCTGGGCGAAGGCCTATCGTTTTGATATTATCCGGCAAATTCAACAAGCGGGCACTAATAAAATTCATCGCGGGTGAACCAATAAACCCGGCAACAAAGATGTTGTCCGGATCGTTATAAAGCTCCATTGGCGTGCCGACCTGTTCAACGCGCCCGCCCTGAAGCACCACAATCTTATCGGCAAGTGTCATTGCCTCAACCTGATCATGGGTTACATAGATAATCGTGGTTTTCAGCTCGCGGTGCAGGCGCGCGATTTCTAGCCTTGTGTTAACCCGCAAGGCGGCGTCGAGATTGGACAGCGGCTCATCAAACAGAAACAATTTTGGGTTGCGCACAATAGCCCGGCCAATCGCGACACGCTGGCGCTGTCCACCCGATAGTTCAGCCGGTCGGCGCTCCAGATAAGGCGTTAGCTCCAGCATATCTGCGGCTAGGCCAACTCTCTCTTTTATATAATCCTTAGATTTTTTGGCCTGCTTAAGTCCAAGGCTCATATTCTTGCGCACATTCAGATGCGGATAGAGCGCGTAGGTCTGAAACACCATTGCAATGCCACGATCTGATGGCGGCAGGGTGTTAACCCGTTGATCTCCGATCAGCACATCGCCTGATGTCGCATCTTCAAGGCCTGCTATAATGCGTAGCAAGGTGGATTTACCGCAGCCAGACGGGCCGACGAAAACCACAAATTCACCTTCCTCTACCTCAAGACTGAAATCACTCAGCACTTCGACTGAGCCAAAGGATTTGCGAATATTTTTGAGCGTTAAGGAACCCATTTATCTACCTATCAAGTTCGATGGCTAGGCCAGTGCGAATGCTTTCATCCGCAGCCAGACAAATCGCAAGCGATGTGACCGCATCGCTCATATGACGCGACAAGTCGGTGTCATTCTGAATGGCATGGGCGACATAGGCCGCCTGCGCATCGCAAAGCGCCTGATGTCCCGGCTCGTCCTGTAAATCGATCACACGATCCTCGCCCTGTACCGGGTGCACAAGCAAGCTGCCAACCTTGGTATGACTATCGATATCTGATGATCCGCTTGAGAGCTGTTCGACAATGGATACTGAGCCCTTGGGTGAAATGACATCTTTCACGAAATACGCTGTTTCGGACATCATTGGCCCCCAACCGGCCTCGTACCAGCCAACGGAACCATCATCAAAAAGAACCTGAAAATGACCGTAATTATACATATCAGGCGAAATTTCATCGCTGAGACGAAGGCCCATACCGCGCACCTGTTTGGGCGCAGCATCGGTGATTTGGCACATGACATCAACATAATGTACGCCGCAATCAACGATGGGGGATGTGCTTTGCATCAAGTTTTTATGCACCTCCCATTCCGGGCCTGATGATTGCTGGTTTAAATTCATGCGGAAAACATACGGACCACCCAGTGTGCGGGATTCTGCGATTAATCGCTGCCAACTGGGATGGTGGCGCAGTATGTAACCAACAACCAGTTTGCGCCCAGTTTCAATTGCCACATCAACCACACGCTTTGCATCTGCGACATTGGCGGCGAGCGGTTTTTCGACAAACACATGGGCACCYGCCYGCATSGCGGCAATGGCAAARTCKGCRTGGCTRTCTGTGTAGGTRCARACCGCGACAAGRTCRGGYTTGCACTCAGCYAMTGCAGYCTCAAAATCTGTGTGTATGGGATARTCGCTAAGGGCATCGGGCAAATCTGGCGCGGACCTGTTCATCAAACCCACGATCTCAAAAGCCGGGTCATTGTGATAGGCCAGCGCATGGCTTCGCCCCATATTTCCCAGTCCAGCGACAAGAACGCGGATCATTTCACAGCTCCCGAAGTGATGCCCCGAATGAGCTGTTTGGAGAAGATTATATACAGGATCATCACCGGCAAAATCGCCATTGAAAGCCCGGACAAAACCGCATTCCAATCTGTAACAAACTGGCCAATAAAAATTTGCGAGCCAAGCGTCAGGGTTTTAGTGGCTTCACCCGGGGCCAGKATGAGCGGGAACCACAGATCATTCCAGATCGGGATCATGTTAAACACSGCCACSGTTGCCATTGCSGGGCGCACCARMGGCAGCGCCAGYACRAAGAAAATACGATATTCGGACAAGCCATCAATGCGGCCAGCATCCTTCAAATCCATCGATACCTGCCGCATAAATTCTGACAGGATGAACACCGCCAGCGGCAAGCCTTGCGCGGTATAGACTAATACCAGCGCCGTCAACGTGTTGACCAAACCGGAGGCCACCATGATCTGCAATATCGCGACGGTGCCAAGGCGGATCGGAATCATAATACCAATGGCCAGGTAGAGCCCCATCAGCGTGTTGCCCTTAAAACGATATTCTGACAGCGCAAAAGCCGCCATAGCGCCAAACAGCAATATGAAGAACAGCGATGCGACTGTTACGATCATCGAGTTCTGGAAATAGAGGAAGTAGTCACCCTGCTTCAGCACGGTCTCGTAACCCACAAGCGTGAAGCTTTTGGCATCGGGCAACGACAGTGGCGTTCGAAAGATTGCCTTGCGGGTTTTAAAACTATTCAACAGGATCACAATCACTGGGAACAGCGCAATGATCGTATAGGTGATCAGGATTGCGTGGGCAGCAAAAAGGTTGAGCGGGCTGTGTCTGACTTTGTTCATAACGCCCCCCTAAAATTGATAACGGCGCATGCGCGTTTGAATGCCGAACAGATAGATGCACACACCGATCAAGATGACCGTAAACATCATCATCGCGATGGTTGCGCCCATGTTCGGATCACCCAATTGCATTTGAAAACCAAAGAAAGTCCGGTAGAGCAACGTGCCAAGAACATCCGTTGAATAGTTGGGGCCTGCCAAGGCACCTTGGGTTGTGTAGACCAAATCAAAAGCGTTGAAGTTTCCGACGAAGGTCAGGATGGATATGATGCCGATTGAAGGCAGGATCAGCGGGAGTTTTATCTTCCAAAACGCCGACATGCCGGTGATGCCATCGCATTCGCCAGCTTCAATCACTTCATCTGGAATGGATAAAAGCGCGGCGTAAATCAACATCATCGGAATGCCGATAAACTGCCAGACGGATATCAGCGCCACGGTTGTGAGGGCATATTCTTCTTTGCCGAGCCACGGCGCGAACAGAGATTTGAGGCCAACAGCCTGCAACAAATCAGGTGCAATACCCCAGATGGGCGACAGGATCAGCTTCCAGGCAAAGCCAACAATGACAAACGATAAAATGGTGGGGATGAAAATCGCGGTGCGGTAAAACGCGCTGAACCGTAACGCTGGCGATGAGAGCATCGCCGCAATGGCAATGCCGATCGGGTTTTGCACAATCATGTGCACCACGAAAAACCAAGCGTTGTTTTTGAGCGCATTCCAAAAGGCGTCTGACCAGTATTTATCGCCAAAAAGCTTGCGGAAATTATCAAGGCCAATGAAGGTTTGTTGATGATCAATGGCGGTAAACAGCGAAAGCCGAAGGGTTCCAAACAGCGGAATGATCATGATGGCGGTATAAACCAGCACAGCTGGTGCCAAAAACACGGCAATATGCCATCGTCGTTTTGGCGTCTCTGACATGCTTGTTCCTGGCGCTGGCTAGTGCTGGTGGAAAGGGCCGGAAACGAGTTCCGGCCCAGTTTTTGGCTTGTTACAGCACGGCTTACTGCTGAGGTTTATACCAGCTCGCCAGATCATCCTGCAATTTCTGCGCAGCTTCTGTCGCGGTCATTGTGCCGCGAATTGCATTGGCAGATGTCACCCAATACTCGTTAGCAAGATTCGGCGTGCCACGAGACAGGATCTGATGGAAAGGACGAATTGAGGAATGGCAATTTGCGCGCCATGCAACAATTTCCTTGGCCAGCGGATCAGACATATCAACCGCATGGTTGGACAGGGAGAAGAAGCCTGGAAGCGAGTTTGCATAAAGATCTGCAAATTCAGCCGAGCCAACCCAGTTGAGGAAAGTACGCGCCGCATCCTGGTTTTTGCCAGCTGCATTCATGCCCATCGCGATGTCCACATGATCGGATATGTAGCATTCATCCCCAGTGCTCTGTACCGGTGGGCTGAAAGCGCCCATTTCAAAATCAGCCTGTGAATTGAAGCCGGTGATTTCCCAGGAACCTGCTGGATAAATTGCCGCACGGCCAAGCGTGAAGAGGTTTTGGCTATCAGGATAGCTTTGAGCCTCATAACCATCGCCCATATAAGCGCCCCAACGAGCAAGTTGAGCATAAGGTGCAACCCAAGCCTCTTCGTTAAGTTTTTGCTTGCCAGCGATGACAGCAAGGCGGCCTTCTTCGCCCTTCCAGTAGTTCGGGCCAATATTGGCATAGCCCATTGTCGCGGCTTCCCACTGATCAGCTGTGCCCATRGAAAGCGGCGTATAATTGCCATCTGCYTTAAAGGCTTCCAAAACTTTGAAGAACTCATCCACGGTTGTTGGAACTTTCACGCCAACTTCCGCAAASGCTTCTTTRTTGTAGATGAAACCATGGATCACAGATGCCATYGGCACGCAGAAWGTKGCGGAGCCATCATCTGTRCTCCAGCCAGATTTTGCGACCGGGCCGAAGTTTGACATGTTTTCAAGATCGCCAACGGCGGACAGATGCCCSGCATCATAAAGCGACAGRGARCCATCAAAYGGGCGGCARGTRATCAAATCGCCAGCCGTACCCGCTTCCAGCTTRGCATTAAGCGCTGAATTATACTGCGTTGGCGCGGTTGGACTAAATACCACCTTAATACCGGGRTTTTTAGCTTCAAACGCCGGGATCAATTTGTCTTGCCAGATCGTCAGATCATCATTACGCCAGCTTTCAATGGTCAGGGTCACGTCTTGCGCRAYAGCGGCAGACCCCATAATTGTCGTCGCCAGCAAGGCTGCAGCGATACCATATGCTCTCATGTTATTACTCCCAATTATGCGCTCATTGGCGCGGATTGCGGGCTTTCCGCATGAATTTYTRTGCCGTGRCAGTCTARTTTAYATCCTGYCATCTCAAGGGTTTTGATCCCATTTTCTTATTAGCTRGCATCAGAGTACCAATACGATACCGAATGTCCAGTAATTTTCACTCCTGTCCAAAACAGCYATGAAACACGCATCAAATAGGCGCGTATGTTTTCGAAATTAAACGAAAAAYGCTATCTTTGAMRRAAGTGGTATTATATAGGTATCATATAAAAYCGMATATCAGAGCCATAWTGTTAGGGTCARACCCTGGATTTGGCGGCARAGAAYAACTTGTGACCATTCRCGACATCCTTGAACCTTCCTCCTGGCTGACAGCCAATGGCGGCCCGCGCTACATCCAATTGCAGCGGCAGCTCGAAAAAATGATTAAGTCAGGCCAATTAGCTCCTGGCACACCGCTACCGTCAGAACGCGAAATGGCGGTCATGACCACCCTATCGCGGGTCACGGTGCGCAAAGCTGTTCAGCCATTGGTCGAGGCGGGGTTGATTGTTCAGCGCCGAGGTTCTGGAACAATCGTTGCCGATAAGGTGATCAGCGTTGAGCAGTCCATTTCGCGGCTAACATCGTTTTCCGAAGACATGGCGCGGCGCGACCTGAATGCATCCTCCATCTGGCTGGAACGCGGCATTTTCCTGCCCTCGCCGGAAGAGACCATGGCGTTGGGGTTAAGCGCCGCAGAATCTGTATCGCGGCTGTCGCGCATTCGCTGCGCCGATGACGCCCCCATGGCGATAGAACGGGCTTCGCTGCCTGTTCGAATTTTGCCCAACCCACTCATCGTCGATAAATCGCTTTACGAAAGTCTCGATCAATCCGGCAATCGCCCGGTACGCGCCGTGCAGCGCATTTCTGCGATTAATCTGAAAGCACCAGACGCTGATTTGCTCAAACTTGATGAAGGCGCTGCTGCTTTAAAGGTCGAGCGCCTATCATTTTTGGCAAGCGGCCAAGTCGTTGAGCTGACGCGAACTGTTTATCGCGGCGATGCCTATGATTTTGTCGCCGAGTTGCAATTACCCTCCAAGCCAGAAGAAAATTTATGACAAGCCCCACGCATATGCACCGCGAAATTCGCGAAATCCCCGATGCCGTTGCCCGCTTTGTGAGCGAAGGACACAGCGCCTTGGAGACAACCGCCGAAGAGTTGCGCCGCTATGATCCAAGGTTTATCTGCACCGTTGCACGCGGTTCATCCGACCATGCTGCAACCTTCTTCAAATACGCGGCAGAGCTTACCCTTGGCCTGCCCGTTGCCTCCATCGGCCCCTCCATTGCGTCTATCTACGGTGCAAAATTACGGCTTGCCAACAGCGTTTGCATCGGCATTTCGCAATCGGGCCAAAGCCCAGATATCGTGACAATGGCGCAATCTGCCGCCCAGCAAGGCGCATTATCCATTGCCCTTACCAACGAACCGGAATCCCCGCTGGCCAAGGCATGCGCGCATACAATCATGATCCATGCAGGCGTTGAACGGTCCGTCGCAGCGACCAAAACATTCGTCACATCTGCCGTTGCTGGACTGTCATTACTGGCGCATTGGAAACAGGACCAAGCGCTGATTGAGGCGATAAGCGCATTGCCAGCSCATCTGGAAGAGGCCGTGCGTTACGATTGGCCCGARCTGCGCAAARCRCTGGTRGATCAGGATTCGCTTTATGTGCTGGGGCGCGGTACATCGTATGCCTTTGCTGGCGAAGCGGCCTTAAAATTCAAGGAAACCTGCCTGATACATGCCGAAGCTTATTCATCGGCTGAGGTGCTGCATGGGCCGGTATCYATTGTCGGGCCGGGTTACCCGGTRTTGGTTCTGGCGGCGCGAGATGCATCAGAGAARTCCATCACATCCGTTGCCGATGAAYTGGTCTCRCTCAATGCCAACGCMTTYATCACGGCGACGGGTGCACAGCATGCCGCCAAACTCAATTTCGCCAAAACATCRCATCCRCTAACAGACCCGATCGCCCTYATTGTCTCGTTCTATGCCTTTATTGAGCGGCTGGCTGTGGAGCGCGGCATCAATCCCGATACACCGCGMMATCTCAAYAAGGTAACAGAAACCGTCTGAYCCAAGTTTTTGAYRGCCCCAARYTTCTTGATGGCRTCAAAGACACCTGCTAACTCCAACAGRCATTCATCTGAAAGCRAAACAACAGATGGCAAAGGAYMATYRATGGGCGGYTTGCAAAAACAACATTTCATCGCTGCGGCGATCGCAACAGCGCTGGTGGTTAACTTCGCCTATTTTGGCGGCATMAAAATGCTTGGTGCCCATCCATGGTGGGCCAGCAAAGTTGGCTATATTGGCGCAGGTGTTGGTGCCATCGTTTGGTTTGCGCTTTCAATAGCCAAATTGAACCATAAAACTATTCTGTTCATTTCAGGCGGGWGTTTAACCGTATCAGTTCTTATYGCCCATTATGGCAAGGGCCGGTTTGTTGCCGCAGAAGACATAGATGTTGTCGCTGGTCAGCTATGGTATTTTGGCTGGATAGGCACAGTCGCAGCAGCCCTGGTGCTTTTCGCGACACAAATAAACCGCCGATAATAGGCACAGGGTTTCCGGCACAATCAGGTTACGGCTCAACGAAAAAACCTATCTGCCCGACATGGCGGCATTGACYCGCTCGGACAGTTTTTTCAACTGCTCGGTTACCTGTTGCAGCGAGACGCGCTGTTYTTTCAACTCAAAATACGGCACCGCCAGAGCGGCAATCATATTGTCGCCAATGCCATGATATACAGGCGCTGCAATATGTTGCACACCGGCGATTATGTCGCTGGGCCGCACGATACAACGCTCAGATTGTATTTGRRTCAYATCCGCTTTCAAYGCCTTCATGGCCTGAGCCGGCAATTCAAARCTTTCKGMAAYTTGTTGAAAYCTGGGATCAGGCATGAAGGCCAACAAGCACATCCCTTCYGCAGATTGATCSAGACGTACCCGGTGGCCRATKGTMACCGAGAGCCCYAATGAMGTGGCRCTTTCTGCCTTRGCTAAAACGACRGATTGCTCTTCACTGGGCACCACCAGATAGCAGCAATATGGCACTTGCGCGCAAAACTCATCCATCAAAGGCAAWGCAATATCAGTCAGCCGTTTRTTGGCMGGRCGCCGTARTCCCAACTGATACAATTTATCAGACAGCACAAAATTATCGGCTTCTCGCCGATCAACATATCCGCTTTCTTCCAGAACAATCATCATTCTGAAAATTTCGTTTTTGGACCGCCCCACACCATCTGCAATCTGCGGGAGAGACTTGCTATCGCGCTGTTCAGACAGATACTCCAAAATTTCCAGCCCTTTTTCCAAGGCCGGGGCAGAGTATTTTTGCAGTTTGGCACTACGTTCGTTAGAAATAATTTTTACCCATATTGATAGAATTTAAGGTGAACTGACRCATCCATACAAGACGATCCAGCAAACGCAAAATCRCTATGAAAAAGCGYCGCACAGGATAATCCAAAATCTGCRCGACGCCCAATTRGTTGAGTTATAAGGTCAATTTGGCCCTACATCAAACCATTACGTTTCAAGATTTYCTCAGCATTTTCTGAKGTTACTGTTTCCGTRCCCAATATAATCTGGCGCACAACTTTCTCRCCCGCCAAATATTTCAGAGCCTGRCGCAGACCTTCTGCGCCCGGTGTTGGATAGAGGAATGTTGCCGCCAACTCGCCATTATGAACCCAGGTGACACCCTCACCTGGAAGTGCATCAACACCTAGGAATAAGATGTCCTTTTCACGGCCCGCATCTTTGGCAGCCAAATAGGCACCATAGGCCATCGGATCATTATGACCATAAACGATGCTGATGTTTTCATGGTTGCGAAGCGCTGTGGACATGATCTCGTAAGCCCGATCCTGCTTCCAATCCCCTGATTGCTGATCAAGAAGGAATGTTACACCAGCTTCACCATCGAGGTATTTATGGAAACCATTGGCGCGGTCATGTGCGGCCTGTGTGCCCAACCCGCCCCATAGCTCAACAATAGTACCTTTGGCTTTGCCTTCTCCGCCAAGGCGGGAAAGTGCGTATTTGCCAGCAGCCTCGCCAATCACAACATTGTCGCCGCCAATATGTTGAACGAACTTGTCGGTGTCCACATTACGATCCAGCACAAACACTGGAATGCCAGCGGCCGTGGCTTTTTCCACCACACCGGTAAGACCGGCAGATTCCTTGGGAGAAATCAAAATGGCATCGACTTCTTGCACGATGAAGTTTTCAACATCCGCAACTTGTTTTTCTGTCCGGTCGCCAGCATCTGTCACAATCAGATTTACATTGGGATGCAGTTTGGCTTCCGCACGCAAATCCTTGTTAAACTGCACACGCCAAGGCTCCACGGTGGTAACCTGTGAAAAGCCGATGCGATAATTTTTATCCTCAGCCATGGCGACACTGCCGACAAATGGCGTTATGAGAAATGTAGCGGCGGCAAGACCGATCATGTGTTTTGTAAAATTACGTCTTGTAGTCATGGTATCCTCCTGATGATGAGACGTTTTTAAAACGCCACTAATTTGGCTCTGGTTGCGCGACCGTAACTCGCGCGGCTAGAGCCTTTTTCCCAAGCCTAGATAAGGTCGAAGCCTGGTGAAAAAGCTGTTCAATTGCCCTTCCTGAATGAGCACCGCCAACACGATGATCATCCCTTTAAGGATGAGCTGTGTATTGCTATCGATGTTATTGAGTTGCAAAATATTGCCTAGAAATCCGAAAATCAGAACACCAACCATGGTGCCGATGATGGTGCCTTTACCGCCCATCAAGCTGGTGCCACCGATCACAACAGCGGCAATCGCGTCCAGTTCAAGACCAACACCGGCATCCGGTTTGCCCTGCCGAAATTGCGCAACATATAAAACACCTGCCAGTGCGGCCAAAAACCCAGAAATGGCATAGGTAACGATCTTGACCTTGCCAACATCAATACCCGCAAGGCGACTGGCCTCTTCATTGCCGCCAATGGCACGCAGATAACCGCCATAAGTGGTCCAGCGCGTCACAACAGCAAAAATGATCAAAGTGCCTAGAAAGAAGATGCCAGGGACCGGGATCAGGTCCCATAGTAAAATGCGTAGAACCTCAAAATCCTCGGTCGCATTGCTGCCGGTATAGACCGGAAAAACCGCCGTATCCTGCCCAGCCGTAACACGTGCCAGGCCAAGCGCACCAACCATCATGGCCAGCGTCACAATAAAGGGCTGCAACCGGCCAGCAACAATAAGAACGCCGTTAAGTCCACCCATAACGGCACCGACACAGGGCACAACAATCAACACACCCAGCACGCCAAATTTGGTATCGGTTTGCGATGCGGCCCAGAGCATGACACCGGCCGCAATCACGGCAGCTAGAAAAGTAACAAGACCCTGGGCCACAGCCTGCTGGGAGGTATAGCTCGACCGGCCCCTTGCGGGCGGAATAAAACCAGCGGCGCGTGCCGCGAACCCGAGTAAAAACAGAGAGGCCAAGAACACGATGAAGCCAGTGGCCGGAACACCAAAATAGGTGGCAGCCGTCCAGCCTTCTTGCGTCAAAAGCATAGCGCAAACAACAGAGCCCAGCGCCAGTAACGAGCCCACAGAAAGATC
>NVXB01000099.1 GCA_002746425.1 Hyphomicrobiales bacterium
ATTGATAATCCATTGCACCTCAAAATTCTTCGGCGGCGAAAACACCTGCATGTCGGCTTCATCAATAATTTCGATAATGGCATGGCCAATTGCGTCATCTGGCAGCAGCTCAATATTGGCACCAATGGCGGGCAGCGCGGTCATATCGCCAACGATCAAAAACCAGTCAGCATCAAGATTGACCAGCTTTTTGGGCCCCGGCCCGCGCACGGCAATTGTGTCGCCCGGCTTTGTATTGCTCGCCCAATTCGCCGCCGGACCACCATCGGCATGGATGACGAAATCCACATCAATCTCACCATCGCGGTGGTGGCGCACCGTGTAAGTGCGCAACAGCAATTTCTCCGCGCCCTCTTGCGGGAACAGCATTTTTATATAGGCGCTTTCCTGATCTGGCGGAAAAGAGGCCAACGCAGACCCGCCCAGCGTAATGCGGCGCATGTTTGGGGTAAATTGCTGCGTGCGGATAACGTCCAGTATCCGGGGTTCGGGCCGTGCCATATCGGGACTTTCTGTGCGCCTGAAACTAAGCTTTGTAAAAGGGGCCGAATTGGCATTGAAACAGGTCAACGCCAATTCGCTTATGTTTGCACCAGAAAATCAGCGTTTTTGCGCTTCAATATCGATGGTGAATTGCACATTTGGACCCATGCCAAAACCAGCAACTTTGTTCATGCCAAAATCTGCAGGCGTCAATTCGCCCGTGGCAGAAAAGCCAACCTTCTTGTCATCACCCTTGTTGAACACAACATCGAATGTGACCGTTTTTGACACGCCGATCATGCTCAACTCACCGGTGATTGTGCCGGTATTATCGCCGGTTTTTGCCACAGATGTGCTTTCAAAAGTGATTTTCGGAAACTCTGCGGAGTTGAAAAAATCGGGGCTCGACAGATGCTTGTCGCGGGCTTCGTGGTTGGTATCAAGGCTGGCGGCGGAAATCTCGACACGCACGGAGCTTTTGCTCAAATCGTCCTGATCAAACACGATATCGCCCGAAAGCGCCCTGAACTGGCCCTGCGCTGTCGACCAACCAGCGTGGCTAACCGTAAAGTTCAACCATGCATGGGATGCRTCAATGTCRTAATTATCRGCGGCGATGGCGGTGTGYGGCAGAGCGAGAGCGGCCACAACGGCAAGRGTTTTGAGATATTTATTCATCAGTATGTTTCCTGGTGTTTTTTAATGGTTGGAAGGGCTTGCTCATGGCCCGGGAGAGAGTTTAAAGAGCAGCGATTGCGATTGATGCTGCGGTTGGYACCGCCGCAATCAAACCAATGAGGATGGGTTTTAGCAGTCGGTGAGAACCGTCAAAACGCGTGACAAACAGAGGCACCAACAGCGTCAGGCTCAACACCGCCAGCGCTGGCGGGCTGACATCTGGGGCAAACAGGCCAACGACAAACAGCAAGGTGATGGTGCTGGCCAAAATCAGGTGGCTGGCGGCTTTTGGCAGGGAAAGCGGCGCGCTTGCTGGCCGYAAAATCATCCTCATATAAGCGATAAGTATATAACCGCCATTAAACGCCGCCAGYGCGCCCAGCGCCTGGGCAAAGCCAATATAGGCCCCCAAAAGCGAGAGAATGGACCCGCCAATGGCAAAACAAAGCGTAACAATGGGCCAAACAAGAGCGCGCTCTTGCTGCCAGTCAAATTTTGCCGAACTATAAAGCGCCAACGCCACGGGYGCRGCCAGCGCAAGRAAYCGCGGCARCATTGAGGTATCAGAAATCCGGTTCCAGCCRAGCCAAACCAGCGCGGCGGCCAGCGTTRCAGCGGTTAAAGCAAAGTAYACCCGGCCAAGCTTGCCAGTAACCAGCGCCACAACGCCAAGCCCGGCAAGAATAAGCGCGACCTTATGTTTGGAGGATACTGGCGGCAGCGAGGGCATGCCCTCCAGCAGGACATAAATGCCCAGAACCAGCAGCCCGGAGATCAAAACCAACAGCGTGCTTTGGTTTTTGAACACCGTGTTTGCGGCAAACAAAATGATGCCGAACCCAAACGGCAACAAGACCGTAAATAGAATAATTTCCCCGAACAAAGATGCACTCCATATTAATTACTAGTGAYAAGCCGTTAGTGGCACGGCCTTATATTGGGGATNGGATAACATGACTAAAACAGTCATGAAAATTAATTAATTGTAATGTTTTGGCGTTAACTTGTTGATTTTTATGTGTTTTATGCCGTTCGTTCACCTGATGTGAACAGTGAGTAGCTTGGTATGACGTATCTGCGTCGGGTGCTGGGTGGGTGTGTTATGGGCTTGGATGAGAGTGTTTGTGGTGGTGTAGGCCCCAGCGTTTGCGTTGCCTCTGCCTGCTCATCACATCACACTCTACCGTCATCCATGCCCTCTCTTCCGTCATCCTCGGGCTTGACCCGGGGACCCATGCAACGGATGTGGCGTGGCTAAATGGCCGAGTATTGGGACAAACAAACCGCTCATGCCAATGGGTCCCCGGGTCAAGCCCGAGGATGACGGTTGAGGGTGTGATAGCGCTTCATGCCCCAGCCAAATAACCACAACCCACATCATCAAGCGCTCCCCGGACTTGATCCGGGGTCTTCATCGCCATCAGCAAACCACTGACACGCCGCAGAGCCAATCATGGGGAACCACGCGCTAAAGATCCCGGATCAAGTCCGGGAAACGACTGCACGCAACGCACCAACCTCAAACTCAAATCAGGTCAGACACCGACCGATCCGTTTCTCCGCGCCATTCCAAATAGGCAAATTACGTCTCGTCCCGCACACCCAATCTAGGTCTCGTCCCGCTCCACCCATTTTTGCACCACGGGCGCTTCATAGACTTCAAAGGCATCCAAAATCACATTGGCATCCGGATCAACAATCGCCATATTGCGATGTTCCTTACGCACAAAACCCTCGCTCGATTGATGATCTAAAAACGCGCAAAGCGGATCATAAAACCCGGCAATATTCATAAACGCCAAGGGCTTGTCATGATGCCCAAGCTGCGCCCATGTCCAAATCTCGAAAATCTCTTCCAGCGTGCCAACGCCGCCCGGCAGTGCGATAAAGCCATCCGATAAATCCGCCATCAAGGCTTTGCGCTCATGCATCGAGGAAACTTCATGCAGTTCCGAAAGGCCCTTGTGCTCAATTTCCTTCTCGATCAGCGCTTTGGGCATCACCCCCACAACATGTCCACCAGCGGCCAGTGCGGTGTCGGCGATTTTGCCCATCAAGCCCACTTCCGCGCCGCCATAAACCACCTCATAGCCGCGCGCGACGATAGCCTTGGCAAGCGCCTCCGCCGATTGCAGATATTGCGGATCATTGCCGGGGTTGGAGCCGCAAAATACGCAAATACGCTTGATCTTATTGGCCATGAACGAATCCCTTGATGAATGAGCGCCCACACTGCCCCATGGATAGAGGCAAGCCAAGTCAGCTAGATTTTCAAGATAATAATTCCCACGTAGATACGGGCGACACAAGTGGTGGGCCTGGCAGGTCTGGTGATAATTGATTTTTTGGGATTACGCCCCTGATGCATCATTTTGAGTAGGGCACGGCGAGGTACTTCCGGTCCATGGCCACCTATTAGATGCGCTCGTTTGTCATGTGCAAAGCCACCGGAATAAACATTTGGCCCACATGGCTGATAGCTATCAGTCTTGGGGTTTTACGCCCAAACCCATTGTTCGAAACTGCTCTAAGTGTGGAAGTACAGCGTCATAAATGTCTCCCAGTTCCATAATCATTGTTTTTGCCTGTTCGAAACTTTCACCGTTTTCAAGCTCACAAGCCCTCAAATAAAGTGCAGCCGTAAGAACAAACCTCTCCGCTGCCTTTTCTTGGTCGCTTTTTAAAAACGCTTCCAAACTCATGGCAAAATAATCGGCCTCGGCAGGCACAAAACGCAACAATGCGCCCAATATCATTACGCCGCCACCTTCAGACATTTTTTGCCAAATTTCCGCTGTGTCTTGCGCTTTGGCCAGCGCTTTAAGCTCGCCATAAAGTTCAATCGCCATCTGGCTATGCTCATCGGCCTCACCGAGATCGGAAATTAAGTTAACGGCGGCTTGAGCTTGTCGCAACCAGATTTCCGCTGTGTCTTGCACTTTGGCCAGCGCCTTGAACTCACCATAGAGTTCAACCGCCATCTGTCGGTGCTCATCGGTCTTACCGAGAAAGATAATCAGGTTAAAGGCGGCTTGAGCTTGTGCTAACCAAATCCCCGCTATGTCTTGCGCTTTGGCCAGCGCTTTGAGCTCACCGTAGAGCTCAATCGCCGTCTGGTGGTGCTCAGCGGTGTCACCGATAGCAGTAATCAGTTTTGCAGCGGCCTGAGCTTGTCGCAACCAAATTTCCGATATGTCTTGCGCTTTGGCCAACACTTTGAACTCGCCATAAAGTTCAATCGCCGTCTGACGGTGCTCATCAGTCTTAACGAGAGCGGAAATCAGGTTAAAAGCGGCCTGAGCTGGTGCCAACCAGATTTCCGATGCGTCTTGCGCTTTGGCCAGCGCTTTGAGTTCACCGTAGAGCTCAATCGCCGTCTGGCGGTGTTCATCGGTCTTACCGAGAGCGTTAATCAGGTTTACAGCGGCTTGAGCTTGTGCCAACCAGATTTCCGATGTGTTTTGCTTTTTGGCCAGCGCTTTGAGCTCACCGTAGAGCTCAATCGCCGTCTGGCGATGCTCATCGGTCTTACCGAGAACGTTAATCAGGTTTATTGACAACATAACGGCCAGATGCGCTTGTTGACCATCATTTATAGAGAATATCGTGCCTACAAGGCCCGGAACAAAGCTCGCCGGGAAATCCTGCGCCAAACGATCAACAAATCCAGCATAGGGAAATGGAGAAGAATTCCAGGCCCATTCTGCCAATTTAGCTGTGAATTGCCGATTGGCGTTAAGGCGCTCAAGCACAAAGACTTCACCCAGAATATCCGGTTCAAAGGCAGACAGAAAGCCCGTATCTGACGAGCCATGAATGGCTTTTATAATATTGTTAATGTCGGTGGCATTCCACTCTGGCAAATAGCCGTCTTCGTCGTTTTTGCAGGCTTTTTTGATTTCATCATGGGAAAGCCCGCCGCGCACGGTTGCCAGGGCCAGCAGGTTTTCATGCTGCTCGGTAACATTATATGGTTGCCAATATTTTTTTCGTTCATAGCTGAGAACATCATCAAGCAATTGCCGCCGGTCCCATTTGCGAGCATCTTTGTTACGGCCAATCGCATCGGCTAGAAAAGCCGCATAAAGCGGGCGCATTTGCGGGTCGATGTCGCTGAGCATTTGTAGTGTCTCAGCTTGACCGGGCGCAGTGCCGCGCCGTTTTTCAATAATTGCCTGCATGAACTGCCAAAGAGTTTCGGGGGCTATTGGTTGCAGGGCAAGATCGCCAGCGCCCTCCTCTGCCCGCCCATCCAAGCGCACAAATGTATCTCGCACCGCAGCTTTATTTGTGCCGCTAGCGGTGCATTTAACCGTGCCTAGCCACGGGCCATCTGTCGTTCGTTCCAGCAGCAACAGCCTGACCGGAAAATCCAAACTGTTTTCCGCATTACGACGCGATAATGCTGCCGTGATGTTACCAACCGCATCTGCATCCAGCGACGCGTAATCAATCACCATTAAAGTTGGCCGAATGGGCTGCCAATCAGACCAACCAATCTTGTGTAAATTTTCGCGAGACAGGAAGCCAGCAGCGAAAGCTCCTGCTTTCTTAATGACAAATTCCAATGCCAAGCGGCTTTTGCCCATGCCGCCCGGGCCTGAAACCAGCGACCAGGCAAAGYCTTYCTCRCTGCYCAGAAATTGATCCAGCAATTCTAGCTCATTGTCACGACCAACAAATGGCACATAGCGGCGGCTATAAATAAAGCGGTTTTTTTCCTCATCACYKGCAAAGGGGAGTTCTAATTTAGGCTGTTTATTGATGAGCTTTTGCAGATCATCCTTTATGCYGGCCAAAGCGTCGATCTGCGCCATTTGACCCAGTAATTCAGGCTGTAGCTGGAAGCGAAAATCKKCGRYMGRTGGCGATAGGTTRAGCACCTTGGCCTCAAAAGCGCGCTTTGCGGCAAGCTGGCCATCCATTTTTGCGGCAAATTGCTCAATCGCATCAATAAACTTGTCGACGTTAGGATGGGCCAGAAACTGGTTTACGATTTTGCCCGCAAAKGMCTGARCAACCCATTTGCCSGTTGCCTTGAYRGAWKTGCACACCAGTGGYGCCAGCACTTTAACGCCTAATTGCGCGACTATTTTGGGACATGAAGCCTCGGTATGCAGCCATTCAACCAACTTTGCGCGGCGCTCTGAATCGGTAAACCAGGCATCAAGGTCAAATCCACTAAGGCGCGTGACGGCCTGCTCAAATTCCGCGCTGGTTATCAGCTCTTTATGCGCCGAAGTCGGCCCCGTTGTTTCGCTCATCTCATACTCCCGCTACGGTAAATATGAGTGTGAAATTGTGGCAAGTCAAACTACGGTTGAGCGATATCTTCGTCAAAAACCGTTTCAAGCCCTACCGGGGTTGCAGTAAGCTGTTTCACGACAGAAATGGCGGCATTTGCCAATTGAGAGGCGGCGGCATCCAGCTCGGCCTCATTGGCATCTGGCCCCAACATGTTGGAAAAACCATCGCGCAAATGTGGCGGCGGCGTGATGAACGTAAAAAACCACCGCGCGGCATATCGTTTTTGCGCCGCGCTAATATCTTTGCCAAATAGCGGCGAAAGCAGCACAACCAGCTTCTCCTCTGTTTCCTCCATTTTGTGGTCCATCATTGATTTTATATTCAATTTTGGATCAACAATCTCCCATCCCATCAACCGGGGCGGCAAGCCAAACGGCTCTCCAAAACTCTCCAACACCTTTTGGCGCACAAACGCCCTGATATAGTGATCAAACTCTTCGCTCTCATCTCCCCTCTTTTCTATGGCATCGGGAAATTGATGGTTGAGCGATATCCAGTCGAAGGACGCTTCGACGATTTTTTTGTACAGCGCGTCTTTGCCGCCAAAATGATAATTGACCGATGCGATGTTTGTGCCGGCGCGCGCCACAATGTCTCGGACACTGGTGCCGTTATAGCCATAATTTGAAAAACACTCGTGTGCGGCCTGCAAAATTTTGGCCCGCGTATCGTCACTATAAGTAGGGTTCATAACCAATCATTTTCTCGTCATTTTGCGCCGTAAGCCCTACGATATCCGCCTCATTCAAACAAGTGTTTGAAACGCTGATGGCCTCAATCTTGCTTGTTTTTAGGTGATATTGGATGACCCGATATCCACTCCAAGGAATGGAGTGAGCTCAAACTAAATCAAAGGAAATTGCCCCATGTCAATAGGCGGAATTTCAGGTTCCATGCCCGATTATTCGAGCATGCGCGCCAATATGGAAGCCAGAATGGCGGAACGCTTTGCTTCCGATGACACAGACTCGAGCGGCGGACTGTCTTTAAGTGAGTTTACAGAATCTCGCGAAAAGGGTGGTCCRGCTGGTCCWGGCGGTCCTGGTGGRCCCGGARGCCCRGGYGGCCCRGGMGGYCCRGGYGGYCCMGGTGGACCGGGCGGTGCTGGTAAGGCGGAAGAAACTACCGATACCCAACTGTCCATAGAGGAATTATTTGCCGAGTTRGATGGCAATGGTGACGGTGAAATTACCGAAGCCGAGTTTGCTGCYGCCAAACCGCCAGAACGMCAAGAACCCCAARCACCAGTGRCGGATTTCACGTCGGAAACATTTTCGGCAATGTTATCCATTCAAGAGGAGRYTGGCTCRTCGACTATTCTTGATTTGYTGCAATCAAGCAGCGAGGAAACAAGTGAGAGCACAAGYAGCGACCTGCTGAGTGAGCTTCTCGAAACCCTGACTGAGGACGCTTAGCCCGCGCGGCTAATCTAAACAGTTTMGGTATCTCAGAGGCGGGAAAGCGCGCCCGCCTTTGCAGATTTTTTGCACACGTTTCGCTTAGTGCCAATGCATGCTCGCGCCCAGCAGAATACCGCCGCAATCAACTTGATATAAATACCTAGCCCGCGTTTAGTGCGCTATGTTTACCCTTGCTCTGTACCTCAGCTCTGGGCCCCAGAATAGAACCTGACCAGATTTGAGGATAACGGGTTGAGGGTTTTGCCAAAAGCGTTTTTCAAAAGCGCTGCTGGCCAAAAGTGCCGATGGTAAAAAGAGAAGCACGCAGGGAGAAGTTATGTCGTTTGATAATATCGTCTGGATTGTGGGAATTGCGATCGCAGTTTTGTTTGTTATCGTTCCGATACTCAAAAAGAAATCGCAAGATAATTCATCATCCGGTGACCGGAACCAGAATGTCCGTTCCCAGCATAGCGATGATGGCGATAGCGGCGATGCAGGTGGCGGGCCTGGCGACGATTGATTGTTGGCGTGCGAGGGTTTAGCCCCATGATGCCTCAAAACACATTTTAAGCAAAAGCGCCAAGCGGGCCACAAGGCTAAAACCAAGGCACGCCGCACTCGCCATTCCCAGAAGCACAAACCTCCGCGTTTCGCCATACCAAGACTTGATCTTGGTATCCAACCAGCGCTGATGGCTGGATGAGTTCAACGAAGCCAAAGTTCAGCACCCATGTGCACCGTTGCTGTGGCCCCCTGGGTCAAGCTCGAGGATGACGGATTTACATCTGTCGATGAGGCGAGTTACTGGCTTCTCGTATTAGCTAATCCGCTGTGCTTAGCACTTCTCTTTTCGTCATCCTCGGGCTTGACCCGGGGACCCATATGATTGGAGTAAAATTCAAAGCCATATACAACGGCATCAACACATCACCCAAACTGCAGCTAAAGTGTGAATTGCCAATCTGCGCGCATTTAAAAGAAAATATCTGTGCCAAACTTATATTGTTTTACTTAAACATCAGATTTTGCATTTTTCGCCCAATCCACCAACCGGTTAAACGATTTATCCAATTTTGTAATCTCGTAGTCGCGAACTTCCAAACCATCCTCAAAGAATTGCAAGGCGGCCCACAACACGCAGCGAGACAACCACTCAGCAGATTCAATGCACTTTTTAAAATCAATATCTTTCGGGGACCTTGTTCCATGTACATAACTTGATCGAATGTCATAAACGACCGACATCTCTTTTTTAATGACTTCAAATGATTTATCCTGGACGAGCAACAGCAGCGCAGCTGTTCTCTCTGTGACACTTTTAGTGACACATTTACTCTCTCCGGATGAGATAATACGCTCTATCGATGTTACAAATTTAATTGTACGGGAAGCAGGATGCGTGTCTCGAATACCTTCACTGTACCACGCCGCTGCATCGATTAGCCGAGTTACTAAAGGTGGGGTACTGAGGTTGCCCAATTCTAAAGAAAGAACCTTACCAAACCCAGTTATGAAATAGTCTCTACCTTCTGAATTGAGATTTTCCCACCAGTCAGCGCTAAACTCATTTGCGTGGTATCGGTTCTGCCAGCAGATAGCTATCGTACCATCAACATTTTCGACTAAATGTGACTGCTTATTCGGTACGATACCAGTTCCTCCCACTATCATTTCTTCCGATTCTTTATACCCCAACAGAGCTTGGATAAAATGCATGGAACTAGTGACAACTGATCTAGCTTTTACCTCCGCGAGGCTTGCTTCGCAATCGCTGACCTCAACACACGCAACCCAGCTAAAAGTGCGAAAGTCTGATCTGAGACGCTTATCTAAATTCCTTCTGACTTGCACCTGTTTTGTTTTTCTCCCACCTTCAATGAACGCCTCTGTCTTTGCTTCAAATTGTTTTTTGAAAGAACTCATTGTTTGAAAGGAAACTGGGCCAAATGAAAAATTTGCAGGTGTTTCAACAAAGTTGATATGGCAGGGAAAATAGTACACTGCGGTTTTCAGGTTGGTTGCCGCATTTTTTATAGCCTTAGAAACTATCTTATCCGTATTGCTGGGGTTAATTGGTTTCTCCAAATTTATGAACCATTCGACCACAAGTTTTCGTAGTTCCCGATGAACACTATCTATGGATAGTTGATTGGCATAATTACTAGACTTCAGGCCGCGTCTAGCAATTTCCAACAGACGTTTGGATGATTGAGGAGAACACTTCAACACCCCCTGTCCACCAATGTTAGGCAGCATAGCAACTATATGTATAAGCGCCTCTTCTGGAGGCACATTCTTTTGGATGTTAAATCGCTCAGCGAAGAAGTATTTGAAATCGTCCAAATTTGGATGTGTTGCCATTGCAAACTTCAAGTTGTGAGTTTGTTAGATATTTTCAGAATAACACAAATGGCGCTAGCGTCGATTTCTCATTGCAGGCCTTTCCCGCTTCGTCATGCCAAGGCACGCAGCATCTATCTGCAGGGTCGTGAGGAATAGATCTCAATCATCTAAAATTCTTGAGAGTAAGTCTAGCAAGTCACTAGCCACCGGATTGTTATCATCAGACTGGCCAATTTTTTTTAACCTATTCATATATTGTCCAAGACCGTGCTTGGGCAGGACGCTGCCACACGCCTTTTTGACGGCTTTCAAAAATTCCTTTCCCTTTATTGTCTCTTCTGTAAAGCCTCCGAGAACCATCCAACGTGAAACCGCATCTCTACCGTCAATGGTTGGGAGTTTGGAAACTGCAGATTGATATGCGTGAGTAAATGTTGTGCGGATATGTGTTTCGTCAAAACTAGATAATGCCTCGTCATGGATTTCTTGCGCTATTGCAGAACTAACCCCAAGAGATAGCCTAATATGATTCACATCTACAAACAGACTCTCAATATCAGAACCTGATGGCACCCAATATTCAACATCGCACGTGTGATATGCCTTCGTTTCTGACCAAGCAACAACGTCCTCATTGCTCATAAAATCGCGATCCCTGTGGATTAAAATTTTGACGCCCATTCGCTTGGCGATCTGTTTGGCCTTGGAACCATTCGGTAAGGAGTCCTTTCCAAATGTTGGCCAAATAAGGCAACGGTTTTGGATTTCCCGCCTTGTTGATAGAATGCTATCTATATATTTGGAATTTCCATCTTCGGAAAAGATGATTAATTCTTTGTCTAGGGCGCTCCAACCCATTTTCTCTCGAACTAGGGTACCTTCTGCCTTTGCAACCCCCGCCGATATCCAGTGTATACGAGCATCCTGTGGTAAAGCGCGTACCAAGTTGGGGGAATGGGTTGAAACAACGATCTGAGTTTCAGGAAACTCTTCAGTCGCGTCAGACAATGCACGTATCAACGCCTGTTGACTCGTCGGATGGAGATGTGCGTCCGGCTCATCAACCAGTAGAAGACGAGGTTTGAAGTAAAGTAAATATGCAAAAATTTGGACAACCTGCAAAAACCCTGTCCCTGCCATTTCTATCGACTTCCAAGCCACACGATAGCCCTGTCCAGGAACTTTCATGTCAGGTGTCAAAAAGCGAACATCAATATTGCGGTCTCTCAACCTATCAAATTTTACCCAAAACTGCACACCGGGCAGAACTTTGCCAACCCAAAGAGAAAGGTCCTCAAGCTCTCGGTAATCATTACCTGTACCGCCAGCCTGTTCGGAATACTGGAGTATAATTTGACGGAGTGCCGAACCGCCCTCACCGGAGGAGGCTTTTCGATGCATCACCGGAATAGCTAAGATCGTCTCTTCTTCCGCCAATCCAGACAACCCGGGTATAAAAGCTGTCGAAGGCGACGTATCATTTGTAAGTATTGTTTTTAGAGGACCATCTATTTTCACGTGGACGCCCGCGTCGTTTCGAGATCCTCGAATAGAAATCTTGGTATTCTCAAACTCCTCGTTTACCAGTGTCACTGTAGTATGTCGACCAGCAGAACTATTTTGAAGCTTTAGCTTATGGCCCAATTCCAAGAACTCTTTGCTTGGAACATAATCCATCTGTTCAAGGGTTACTTTTTCGTTTGCATCAGACAATGTTGCACACCGTATAGACCAATGAAGGGCCTTCAATATTGAAGATTTCCCTGCCCCATTCTCACCGACTAACACTGTTAAAGGCGCCAGATCGATTTGAATTTCTTTGTCTATACGTTGAAAATTTTCAATTTTTATCTGTGAAATCATATCTTAAAATTTCTCAATCATGCTCTTTAGCAGTAAATGTTCAAATGTCACCTGCTCGAACTCTTCAGCGATGACGAACTCTTGCTGCGCTCGTCTGCCCCTGTCATTTCACTCATTTGAATCTACCGTGTGGTTAGATATGGGGGCAAAATTATACGGAGTCAAATACTGGTTGTATGTGCCATCAGATGCACCATTTTTGGTTTAAGGCTGCATGGGTCCCCTCTTTGTCATGCCAAGGCTTGATCGTGGTATCCAGTTAGCACTGGGCGGTGGGGTTGGTTCATTGAGGCAGTGTTTGGTGCTTCATGCGGGCCGTTGCATGGGTCCCCGGGTCAAGCCCGAGGATGACGAAGAGAGAAGTTGCTGCATCAGAGCCAAACTCCCCAAAAAACCTACCCCACCAACGCATCCAGCACCCGCGCCCACGAGCGTATCCCCTTGTGGAAACTCGTCAGATTATACTTCTCATTGGGGCTGTGGATGGCGTCATCATCTTGGCCAAAGCCTATCAACAAAGAATCCATGCCCAAAACGCGTTTAAACTCGCCAACAATGGGGATGGAGCCGCCGATGCCTTTTAGTACGGCGTCGCGGTTCCACTCTTCGCTCAAGGCTTTTTGGGCTTTTAGAATTTGCGGCATATCGCGGGGCAGTGAGACGGCTTTGTCGGCGCCGTAGCCGGTGAATTCTACGGTGCAATCTTCTGGCAGGCAGCTTTGGACATAGGCGCGAAAAGCGGCGCGGATGGCGTGGGGGTCTTGATCTCCCACGAGGCGGAATGAAACTTTTGCGCTGGCTTGCGAGGCGATGACGGTTTTGGCCCCGGCGCCGGTGTAGCCGCCAATAATGCCGTTAACATCGCAGGTTGGGCGTGACCAGATTTGCTGTTGCGCGGGGTAGCCAACCTCGCCTGCGGGTTTGGACAGGCCGACCGCGCCCAAAAAGGCGTCGGCGTCGAAATTGAGTGCTTGCCATGCGGCGGCGAGTTCTGGTTCCAGCTCCTCTACGCCATCGTAGAAATTGGGCAGCGTAATGCGCCCGTCATCATCATGCAGCCCGGCCAGAATTTTGCTCAACACGCGAATGGGGTTTTGCGCCGCGCCGCCATAAAGGCCGGAGTGTAAATCTCGGCTGGCTGCCGTTATTGTCAGCTCCTCATAAACCATGCCGCGCAGCATGGTGTCGATGGCGGGGGTTTGCGCGTCATACATGTTGGTGTCGCAGACCAGCGCGAAATCGGCGCGCAGCTCATCGGCATTATCGTGCAAAAATTCATCAAGGCTGGGGCTGCCGCTCTCCTCCTCGCCCTCAAATAATATGGAAATACGCAGCGGCAAATGGCCATGCACCGCCATATAGGCGCGGCAGGCTTCGACAAATGTCAGCAGCTGGCCTTTATCATCGGCGGCACCGCGGGCAAAAACCTGTTTTTGTCCGTTGACCTCGCGAATTTCAGGCTCAAAAGGCGGCGTGTCCCACAGCTCCAGCGGGTCCACCGGCTGGACATCATAATGGCCATAAAACAGCACATGGGGCACATTTTCGCCGGCGTCATGATTATGCGCGATGACCATGGGGTGGCCGGGCGTGTCGCGGCGGGTGGCGGTGAAGCCCATGGCGTTTAATTCATCGACCAGCCAGTTTGCGGCCAAGGTGCAATCGTCTTTATAGGCGGGATCGGTGGAAATCGACTTTATGCGCAAAAGGGTGAACCATCGCGCGATACTGTTCTGCAAATCAGCATCAATACGTTTCAGAACGGGGGATACACTACACATGGGATGAACCCTTCACACTTTTGTTGTTTGTCTTAAAATCCGCGTTTTAACGAGCCCAAAATGCCGCGTATTAGCGCCCTGCCCAATTGCGTGCTGACCGAGCGCACAACCGATTTGATCGCGGTTTCTGTGACGCTTTGGCGACCACTCTTGCGAGTACGGCGGCGGCTCGTGGTGGTGCGGCGGCGGGCGCGTTTGGTGGGGCGGTC
>NVXB01000100.1 GCA_002746425.1 Hyphomicrobiales bacterium
TAAAAAAGGGCCGCGATCATTTTCTGATCGCGGCCCTTTTTATTTGTTAAATTTCAGATGCCAGAAATTACTTAGCAGCGTTTCCTGGCAAATAAAGTTTAAGCCATAGCTTTCTGCAAATTCTCATCGACCTTATCAAGGAAGCCTGTTGTTGAGAGCCATTCTTGCTCAGGACCAACCAACAGCGCCAGATCTTTGGTCATGAAGCCGCTTTCAACGGTATCCACACAAACCTTCTCCAGCGTATTAGCAAAAGCTGCCAACGCGCTGTTGCCATCCAGCTTGGCACGATGCGCCAGACCACGGGTCCAGGCAAAGATAGAAGCGATAGAGTTTGTCGAGGTTTCTTTACCCTGCTGATGCAAGCGATAATGGCGTGTCACTGTACCGTGAGCCGCTTCAGCTTCTGCAATCTTGCCATCTGGAGACAGCAGAACAGATGTCATCAAACCAAGAGAACCAAAGCCCTGCGCAACGGTATCAGACTGCACATCGCCATCATAGTTCTTACAAGCCCAAACAAAGCCGCCGGACCATTTAAGGGCAGAAGCCACCATGTCATCGATCAAACGATGTTCGTAAGTGATCTTTTTCTCAGCAAAAGCTTCAGCAAATTCTGCCTCAAACACTTCTGCGAACAAATCCTTGAAGCGGCCATCATAGGCTTTCAAAATTGTGTTCTTGGTGGACAGGTAAACCGGCCATCCGCGCTTGAGACCAAAATTGAGCGATGCGCGGGCAAAATCACGAATAGAATCATCCAGATTATACATGCCCATGGCAATACCAGCAGAGGGGAAATCGAACACTTCATGTTCAATCACGGTGCCATCTTCGCCTTCAAACTTCATGGTTAGCTTGCCTTTACCAGGCACCAGGAAGTCAGTCGCACGGTATTGATCGCCATAGGCATGACGGCCAATAACCATTGGCTGGGTCCAACCGGGTACCAAACGAGGCACGTTCTGGCAGATGATTGGCTCGCGGAACACAACGCCACCAAGAATGTTGCGGATTGTGCCATTAGGCGAACGCCACATTTTTTTCAGGCCAAATTCTTCAACGCGGTCTTCATCAGGCGTGATTGTCGCGCACTTTACGCCAACACCGTATTTTTGGATGGCATGTGCTGCATCAATTGTAATCTGATCGTCGGTGGCATCTCGGGATTCCATGCCCAAATCGAAATATTTCAGATCGATGTCAAGATATGGATGGATCAGTTTATCCCTGATGATATGCCAGATAATGCGTGTCATTTCATCCCCGTCCAGCTCAACAACCGGATTGGCGACTTTAATTTTAGCCATGTGCAGAATTCCCTTAGCTACGGCGCTAACGAAGCGCCTGGCAGGTGTGTCTTGGAATGTATTGAATACGGCGTTGCTATAGCACCCTCTTGGAGACACGCAAAGGGTAGCATGATAGTATTCTTTCGTATCATGCAGCTCTTGCCAAAACGGGCTTTCATCGCTAGCAAATGCGACGCAATCAGGAGCGCCACCATGGCTGGAACCAACTCAAAAGCAGAACTCGTTACCGGCGGACCCGTCATTATATTGGTGGAACCGCAATTGGGCGAGAACATCGGCACCGCCGCGCGAGCTATGGCTAATTTCGGCCTTTCGCGCATGCGCATCGTCAACCCGCGCGATGGTTGGCCCAATGATAGGGCACGCGGCGCAGCTGCAAAAGCCGATCATGTCATCGATGCCGTCGAGGTTTTTGATAATCTGCAAGATGCCATTGCCGATCTCAATCATGTTTACGCCACCACGGCCCGCTCGCGCGAAATATTTGTTCCGGTTAATGAGCCAGAAGCCGCTATGCGGAAAATCCATGGCCATGATGATGCCGAACAAAGCTGCGGCATTTTGTTTGGCCGTGAGCGTTGGGGTTTGAAAAATGAAGAAGTGGTGCTAGCCGATGAAATCATCACGTTTCCAGTTAACCCGGCTTTTGCCAGCCTCAATATCGCTCAGGCTGTTCTGCTGATTTCCTATGAGTGGATGCGCTCCATCAACGATACAAGCGCGCCGGTGTTTAGCGAACCAGAAAACCCGCCTGCCACCAAAAAGGATATGGCGGGCCTGTTCCAGCATCTGGAAGGCGCGTTGGATGAAGCCAATTTCTTTCGTCCGCCAGAAAAGCGTGAGCACATGATTGGCACCCTGCGGGCGTTGCTGCAAAAAGGAAAATACAGCCTGAGAGAGGTCAGTATTCTACGCGGCGTTATTGGTGTGTTGCAGGGCCGCGAAACCCGCAACACCAAGCGCCGGCAGGCCATGGTTGCCAAGCAGCAATCGGAAGATGTCAATTTGACTGAGAACCGCGAAAAATGACCCGCGCCCGTCTGCTTATTTGTGATTCTGGGTTGGGCGGTCTTTCAGTGGCCAGTGCAATCCGGGCCGATTGGGCAGATGTCGACATGATCTATGCGGCCGATTACGCCGCCTTTCCTTATGGCGAACAGCCAGCCAAGCTTTTGCACCCACAAATCCTAAAACAGTATTCCAGCTGGATTGATGCGTATAAGCCAGATGCGGTGGTGATCGCATGCAACACCGCCTCCACGCTGATTTTGCCAAGCCTGCGAGAGGCCTACACAATCCCAATTGTTGGCATTGTCCCCGCCATCAAACCCGCAGCAAAACTAAGCCAATCCGGCCATATCAGTATTCTCGCAACGCCCGGCACGGTGAGCCGCGATTACACCAAAGCGCTGCTCGATCAATTCGCCTCGCGCCATCAGGTAAGGCTTGTTGGCAGCGCCTCCTTGGCACAATTGGCAGAGGACTGGATTATCGATGGTCCCAGTGATGCTGTGCAGGAGAAAATCCGGGCGCAGGTGTTGCCCTGTTTTCACGATTCGGGCCAGGATACCAAGACAGACTGCATCGCCCTCGCCTGCACCCATTACCCACTGATAATGGGTCTTTTGGCGGATATTGCCCCTTGGCCTGTCACATGGATTGATCCCAGCGCCGCCATAGCCCGGCAGGTCAAAGCAGTGCTGGAAAACCGGGCTTTTCAGCCAGGTTTTGGCACAATTGAGTTTGTCTCCAGCAGTGGCCAGCAACAAGATAGGTTAGCAATCGTGTGGGAAAGACTGATGCAGCTTGACACCAAGCGGGCAAAGGACTAAATCACGCGCTGAATGCGGGACCACACGGTGCCGCGTTTTTTGTTACGCACCTGTGGGGGAAGTGAGCGCTTCGCTTATTCTCCCTGTCTGCGAGGGCCGACTGTCTGCAAAGACAATAAGCTTTTGTAAAGGAAGGCGCGTTTCCTTTAAAAGTCAAACTGTTAGGAAACAGCGATGAGTAAGCGCAATGCATCTAAGTATAAACTTGATCGCCGCATGGGCGAAAACATCTGGGGCCGTCCAAAAAGCCCTGTAAATCGCCGTGATTATGGCCCCGGCCAGCATGGTCAGCGCCGTAAAGGTAAACTTTCTGATTTCGGTACGCAGCTTCGCGCGAAACAGAAACTGAAAGGTTACTACGGCAACATCACCGAGAAACAGTTCCGCCGCATTTATGCAGAAGCTGTTCGTCAACGTGGTGATACATCCGAACAATTGATTGGCCTGCTGGAAAGCCGTCTTGATGCGATTGTCTATCGTGCAAAATTTGTACCGACAGTTTTCGCCTCACGTCAGTTCATCAACCACGGCCACATCAAAGTGAATGGCCAGCGCGTCAACATTCCAAGTTACCGCTGTAAAGTTGGTGACATTGTTGAGATTCGCGAAAAATCCCGCGAGTTGGTTATGGTTCTAGAAGCCACCGATCTGGCCGAACGCGATGTGCCAGAATACATCACAGTGGATTACGCCAAAATGGCTGCGCAGTTTACCCGCGTACCACAGCTTGCTGATGTTCCATTCCCTGTTGTTATGGAACCAAATCTAGTGGTCGAGTTTTACTCCCGCTAAGGCTAACCAGCCAACCGATACGAATAAAAAAACCCCGCTCAAAAGGCGGGGTTTTTATTTGGCTTATTGCCGTAATTTATCAATCGGTTTTATCAGATAGATAAATTAAGCTGAGGCTTCTTGGCGGATCGTAATGCCGTTTGTTTTCATGTGGTCCTGCAGCTCAGTTGCCTGGAACATCTCGCGGATAATATCGCAGCCACCAACAAATTCGCCTTTGACATAAAGCTGGGGAATGGTTGGCCAATTGGCATAATCCTTGATGCCCTGACGCAAATCATCATTGTCCAGCACATTGATGCCCTTATAATCCACACCAATATAGTCGAGAATCTGGACCACCTGCCCGGAGAAACCACATTGTGGAAAATTAGGTGTGCCCTTCATGAAAAGCACAACATCTGCGGATTTTACTTCACTGTCGATCCAGCTGTTAATATCGCTCATCGAATGTCTCCTGATTAAATATCGTTATTCCGGTGCACTGGTTTGCAGTGCAAGGGCGTGCAATGCACCGCCCATATTTCCCTGTAGGGCCTGATAAACCATTTGGTGCTGTTGCACCCGAGTTTTACCACGGAAGCTCTCAGCAACGATTTCCGCTGCATAATGATCGCCATCACCAGCAAGATCACGAATGGTGATATCAGCATCGGGAATACCTGCCTTGATCATGCTTTCAATGTCGTTCGCATTCATTGCCATATGGGCAAACCCCTAAGATTGTTTGGTCTAGACAAAACCTAGCCTATTTCGTTGTCACCCGCCATATAGCTTGGCAACCAAGCTTCATGCATTTCATTCAAGCTTTGAATTGATATGGCGTGTTCACCATCAAGTTTCAATTCAGTGCCGCCAACCCGGCCAATTTTTGTCGCAGGAACACCCTGCTCTCCAGCCAGTTTCAGCACAATTTCTGCCACTTCCGGCGAAACGCTCACCACATATCTGGCCTGATCCTCACCAAAGAGTGATCCGGCATCCATGCCAATACCGGCAATCTGCGCGCCAATATTTCCAGCCAATGCCATTTCGGCGATTGTAATCAGCAAACCACCGTTAGAAATATCGTGGCAGGCTGTTAATTGCCCAGCTGATATGAGCGAGCGCACAAAATCACCAACCTTCTTTTCCTTGTGCAGATCAACCGGCGGCGGTGCGCCTGCCTCTAATCCATGTATCTCCAACACATAGGACGATTGCCCCAAATGTCGACCCGCATCGCCAACAAGCAGAATGACATCGCCTTCCTTGGCAAAAGCGGTGGTCACCATATCTCGCCAATTTTGCAGCAAGCCAACACCGCCAATGGTTGGCGTGGGTAAAATGCCCTCGCCATTGGTTTCATTGTATAAGGAGACATTGCCCGACACGACCGGGAAGCCAAGCACTCGGCAGGCTTCGCCAATACCCTCAATGGCTTTGACGAAACCGCCCATGATTTCCGGGCGTTCTGGGTTGCCGAAATTCAGATTGTCAGTAATGGCCAGCGGCGTTGCGCCAACGGCTGTCAGATTGCGCCATGCTTCGGCAACCGCCTGCTTGCCGCCCTCATAGGGGTCGGCCTCGCAATAGCGCGGGTTCACATCACTAGTCACCGCAATGGCTTTTTCGGTGCCTTCAACGCGCACAACACCAGCATCACCACCGGGTATCTGCGCGGTATTGGCTTGTATTAGGCAATCATATTGCTCTGTGATCCAGCGTTTGGAACAAAGATTGGCAGAGCCGATTAGTTTGCCAAGCACTTCAATCGGATCGCTCAGCGCTGGCAAATCCGGCAAGGCTTGTGGGGCTGCTGGTTCCACCCAGGGCCGATCATATTCAGGCGCTTCATCGCCCAGTTTTTTGATCGGCAAATCGGCCGCCAACTCACTGTGATGGAAAATGCGGAAGCGCAAATCATCGGTGGTTTTGCCCACGATCGCGAAATCCAGTCCCCATTTTTCAAAAACGGCTTCCGCTTCGGCTTGTTTCTCGGGGCGCAGCACCATGAGCATCCGCTCCTGGCTTTCCGACAGCATCATTTCATAGGCACTCATTGCCTCTTCACGGCAAGGCACATTATCCAGATTAAGCTCAATGCCAAGGCCGCCAGACGCGCCCATTTCAACGGCAGAGCAGGTCAGACCCGCAGCGCCCATATCCTGAATGGCAATAACAGCGCCGGTCGCCATAAGCTCCAGACATGCTTCCAGCAGACATTTTTCGGTAAAGGGATCGCCAACCTGAACGGTGGGGCGTTTCTCCTCAATATTCTCGTCAAATTCCGCCGATGCCATGGTAGCACCGCCAACACCATCACGTCCGGTTTTAGCGCCAAGATAGACCACCGGCAGGCCAATACCCTCAGCCTTGCTGGTAAAAATGCCGTCCCTATCTGCAATGCCAAGCGCAAAAGCGTTGACCAGATTATTGCCGTTATAGCGCGGGTGAAACTCCACCTCACCGCCAACGGTTGGCACACCAAATGAGTTACCATAGCCGCCAATACCGGCCACAACGCCGGAAACCAAATGGCGGGTTTTCTCATGATCAGGCGAGCCAAAACGTAGCGCATTCATCGCCGCTATCGGGCGTGCACCCATGGTAAAGACATCGCGCAGAATGCCGCCCATGCCAGTCGCCGCGCCCTGATAAGGCTCGATGAAGGATGGGTGATTGTGGCTTTCCATTTTGAAAACGGCCACCTGATTGTCACCAATATCGATGACACCGGCATTTTCACCCGGACCATAAACAACACAATCGCCATCAATGGGCAGCGTTTTCAGCCATTTTTTGGAGGATTTGTAGGAACAATGCTCGTTCCACATCGCCGAGTAGATACCAAGCTCGGTAATGGTGGGCATACGGCCTGTCAGCTCAAGAATGCGCGCATACTCATCCTCATTAAGGCCATGGCTTTTCACAAATTCAGGAGTAATGGCGGCATTATTATCGAAGGTTTGGGACATCTATCAATTTCAATTGGTTTGAAACCTCAGGAGCAGGCTTTGGAGCCACTCACCCAACGTTTCAGGTCATTGGTAATTCTGCTTGCTTGAGGGCCATTCATCATGGGGCCATAGGCAGAGACGGTAGCCTGACTGGAATTTTTGTTCACAGCTTCGATGATCAAAAGAGGCTTGGCTTCCAGATTATCTCTTGGAAGTAACAGAATGCGCGCCCGCTTGAACAACGGGTTCACATCAGTTTCGGCGGCATAGGCGGTAAAGTCTTTTTTGCCAGCGCCGTACCAGCAGCGTCTCACCTGATTGCTAACCATTTCTGCCAAGGCATATTTGGGGCCAGGGCCGCGCGTTGCGGTGGATGTATCAAGGCAACCTGCCATCAATGACGACCCAAAAGCGAGGATGAGAAGTGTTTTAATCATGGTTATGCAGCCTCCAGCAAACTTTCAAAAACACCGCGACCCGACAAGCCACCGTGAAGTTCTTCAATCAGATTTTCCGGATGCGGCATCATGCCCATGACATTGCCGCTCTCATTGAGAATACCGGCAATATCGTTGCACGACCCGTTCGGATTTGTGCCCCGCGCATAACGGAACACCACACGCTTCTCAGCTTCAAGCTGATCAAGAGTAGGCGCGTCAGCAAAATAATTGCCATCATGATGCGCCACAGGACAGGAAAACACCTCACCCTGTTTGTACTGTCCAGAAAAAGGCGTATCGACATTGACCGCTTCCAGCTGAACCGTTTTGCAAACAAAGGTCAGGCCTTTGTTGCGCATCAAAGCGCCCGGCAACAAGCCAGCTTCAGTCAAAATCTGAAAGCCGTTGCACACGCCTAAAATGCGGGTGCCCCGTTCATTATGGCGATGCAAATCCTTGAGGATGCTCGCCCGCGCGGCAATCGCACCAGAGCGCAGATAATCGCCGTAGGAAAAACCACCAGGCAGCACAATCAGATCAACATCCGGAATCGTCGTATCCTGATGCCAAACCAGCACCGGATCAACGCCGCCAATATTTTTGAGCGCCTTGATCATATCCCGATCACGGTTAGACCCTGGAAAGACGAGGATGGCCGACTTCATAGGCTGATCTCGAAATCTTCGATAACCGTGTTTGCCAACAGCTTTTCGCACATAGCAGTCAAAGAGGCACGAGCCTGCTCCGCATCATTGGTATCAAGATCTATCTCGAACACTTTGCCCTGGCGAACAGAATTGACACCTGCAAATGAAAGGGCCGCCAACGAGCCTTCAATCGCAGTGCCCTGCGGATCAAGAACGCCGTTTTTAAGTGTAACTGTAACGCGAGCTTTCATGGAGCTTCCTATTTAACCAAAACCGGGCCGGAGCTGAACGGGCGCTCACTCTCGTTGAGAATGCCCAGACGGCGTGCCACCATYTGATAAGCRTCTATCATGCCRCCCARATCCCGGCGGAACCTGTCCTTGTCCATTTTCTCATCGGTTTTTGCATCCCAAAGGCGGCAAGAATCGGGAGAAATTTCATCGGCCAAAATAATCCGCATGATATCGCCTTCCCAAAGGCGGCCAAACTCGATCTTGAAATCGATCAGGCGGATACCGGCACCGATAAACAGGCCCGACAAAAAGTCATTGATCCGAATCGCCATCGACATCATGTCGTCGATCTCAGGCGGAGCGGCCCARCCAAATGCGGTGATGTGCTCTTCAGACACCAGCGGATCGCTCARCTTRTCRCTCTTGTAGTAAAACTCGATGATGGAGCGSGGCAATGCAGCGCCCTCTTCCAGACCAAGGCGCTTGGCGATRGAGCCAGCGGCAACATTACGCACAACCACTTCAAGCGGAATGATTTCCACYTCACGGATAAGCTGCTCGCGCATGTTTAACCGGCGGATRAAATGCGTGGGWATGCCAATCTGRTTRAGRTTTTCAAAAATATGCTCGGAAATCCGATTATTCAGAACMCCCTTACCATCAATGATTTCATGCTTTTCCCCGTCAAAAGCRGTGGCATCATCCTTGAARTGCTGGATCAAAGTTCCAGGCTCWGGTCCTTCATAAAGAATCTTGGCTTTGCCTTCATAGATACGACGGCGCTTGTTCATGGCTCAGATTACCTGTCAAAAAATGAGATTTGCACGCACAATAAAAATTGCATGATATTTTGGCGCGACATTAGTGGAAACATYGATCAGAAACAATCACTGCATACGGATAACTGGCAGTATTGGGATGTTTTTGCTAGGTGAAACGCATTGTCTCTTGCGAACTGCCATCTGGCRGAGATAYGCAGGKRYTRRGAAWTGCGAAATCTTCGCAAAATGATTGAGTTTGGAGAAAATCACAATGAGCACATTTGACGATCGCGAATCAGCATACGAGAACAAATTTGTTCATGATGAAGAACTGCGCTTCAAAGCAACCGCACGGCGCAACAAGCTGCTTGGCATCTGGGCGTCCGAAAAACTCGGCTTCTCTGGTGAAAAAGTAGACGAATATGCCAAGGCCGTTGTGGTGTCTGATTTTGAAGAGCCGGGTGATGAAGATGTCATCCGCAAAGTTATGGCAGACCTTAACGCTGCTAACACCAATGTCAGCGAAACCGAATTGCGTGAGAAGCTGGTCGCTCTAATGGGCGAAGCTATTCAGCAGATCGAAAGCGGCAGCAAATAACTCTATTGAGGCATCATGATTGACTTCGTCCAAAAACTAAAAAGCGGTGATGAAGTCATCACGGCCTGGAGTGGCATTCCCGACTTTATGGTATGCGAGACCCTGCTTATTGCAGGGTACGATACCGTGACGATTGATATGCAGCACGGCTCCCACACCCTTGAGAGCACCATTGCCTGCGTCACCTCGGCCAAAGCCTTTGGAAAACGCCTGGTCTCGCGCATTCCAGTGGGAGATTGGGGTCTTGCAAGCCGATTGCTTGATGTGGGAGCCGCCGCCATTATTGCCCCCATGATCAACACGGTTGAAGATGCTCAAGCCTTTGCGGGCGCCATGAAGTACCCGCCGATTGGCGCACGCAGCTGGGGACCAACCAGAGTGATGGCGCTTGAAGAAGAGCAAGACGGAAATACTTTTCTTAAACGGGCCAACTCGAACACGCTTTCCATTGCGATGATTGAAACCCCGCAAGCACTGGATAATCTCGATGATATTCTTGGTGTGCCGGGCATCGACGGTATTTTCGTTGGGCCATCGGATTTATCGGTAACGTTTTCTGGCGGCGCGGGTGTTGCTCCGTTCAATGACCAGACAATGCCGGTCATAGAGGACATCGCGAAACGTGTGACAGCTGCGGGTAAAATACCTTGTATTTTCATCAACGCACACAGAGAGATCGCGATTGCCCGGCAGCTTGGATACAAGTTGATGGCCTACGGCATAGACAGCAATTTTGTTGCCGATGGGGCCAGGGCGTTTTTATCTGAGGCGCAGAGCTAGGCTCTGAAGCCTATTTCGAGAGCATGATATCGAGGGCCCGCGCGGCCCTCATTGCTTTTCTGACGTTCGACACGCATTTTTCAAGTTAACCATAGAATATGTATAGAGAACGTCCGATTGTTAAGGTTAATTTTTGATTAAGATGTATTATCGATAAAATTACGGATACCCTGTTGGTGTAGATACAGGAGTATTCCCATGTCCCTATCGCAACTGCCTATTCATGCCAGGATTTCTTCGAGCGCATATCCTCATAAATTCTTGAGGTTTGCCAAAGAAAATCCTTCCGTCACGAAATTCTTCTTTATACTGCTGGTTTTAGACTTGCTGTTTATTGTGATTTTTCTGATCAACGGCATTAGCATCGCGTTGCTGGGCAGCGGCGAAAAATTCCCACCTTTTTGGAGCCTGGCAGCGGATTATAGTGCGCCGGAGTTTTTTGGTTACGCCAAATTGCTCATCACATCAGTGCTTTTATTCAGCGTTTTCAAGCGAAGCCGAATTCCAATTTTTGCCAGCTGGGCTTTTATATTTTTCGTCTTGCTGTTGGACGATTCGTTACAACTGCATGAATTTGGCGGCGAGTGGGTATCTGGTTTGATGCCCGATCAACAAGCTTGGTATGGCATACAATTGCACCATTTTGGCGAACTCTTCATATGGGCCGTTTTGGGGCTGATCTGCCTGATCGTGCTCGTTACAGGCATTGTGAAAAGCAAGGGTCAGGCATCGCATTATACACGGCTGTTCCTGCTCGCCGTCTTTGGCCTCATCCTATGCGGTGTTGTGATTGATCTGCTGAGTTCGTTTGATTTCATCATGCATCCAGAAAACCAAACCATGATGACACAGATTCTGCATGGCGTGCTGATCGTTGCCGAAGATGGCGGAGAACTGGTCTTTATGTCCCTGGCTGCCGCAATCGCTTATTTCGCATGGCTTAACGTCCAAAAACGATAATTTAGCCTAGCTGGTTGAGAAACTTGGACAGCGCCATCAAACCTTCGGGCCATGGCCCGTGTCCGCTGTCCTCGTTCAAATGGCCATAATGCCCGGCATCAACCAGGGATGCACCCCAGTCGAGCGAGATGTTTTCCGCTGCTGGATATTCACAATAAGGATCATTCTGACTTGCCAACACCAGCGATGGAAACGGCAGAGGCCCCGTCGGGGTCGGCAAGAAATCACCGACCGCAGGGTATTGTTTCTCAATCATCTCCAGATCAGGAATGGCAACAAGAAACGCACCAACGATATTGGCATCCGTTAGCTTTGCCGCTGCATGAGCAAGCGCAATGGTGCCAAGACTATGCGCGATGAAAAACACAGGCTTCTTAGCCTCAGCTACCGTGTCACAAATGGTATTCACCCATTCATCCTGTAGCGGGCTATCCCAATTGCCTTGCTCAATGACACGCGCAGTGGACAGTTTTGCCGCCCAGCGCCGATACCAATAGCCATCACTACCGCCGCCAAGCCCGGGCAGAACCAGAATTTCCAGTTCAGATAGTTTCATTATTCTGGACCAAATACGCGCTCAAATATGGTCCCAACATGACGTGTGTGGGTATCCATGTTGAACTCGGATGCGATCTGTTCTTTGGACAGAACCTTGGTAACTTCCTCATCACTCAAAAGCTCATTCAGGAACTGATCACCCGTAATTGGAATGCGCGCCTGATAAGCATCCCAGACTTTCATCGCGTTGCGTTGCACCAAGCGGTAGGAATCTTCACGAGATTGCCCGGCCTGCGTCAGGGCCAGCAAAATTCTTTGCGAGAACACCAAACCGCCCATCGCTTCGGCATTGGCCAACATGCGCTCTG
This sequence comes from Hyphomicrobiales bacterium, assembly GCA_002746425.1. Lineage (GTDB taxonomy): Bacteria > Pseudomonadota > Alphaproteobacteria > Rhizobiales. Next base: position 12,162 of record NVXB01000100.1, read on the forward strand.
GATAAACCACCAGTTTTTCGATGACGCCGGCAAGACGGCCAAGCGCAAAATCGAGCGTGATGGTGGCATCCGGCCCAATCATGCGCTCTACTGAGGAGTGCGAAATATCGCGTTCATGCCAAAGCGCAACATTTTCCATCGCGGGAATAGAAAAGCTGCGCACCATACGCGCCAGCCCGGTCAAATTCTCGGTCAAAATCGGATTACGCTTATGCGGCATCGCGGAGGAACCTTTTTGGCCCGGAGAGAAATACTCCTCGGCTTCCAAAACCTCAGTACGCTGCAGATGCCGAATTTCAGTCGCCAAACGCTCCACCGAAGAGGCAATAACCCCAAGTGTCGCAAAATACATGGCGTGCCTGTCACGCGGAATGATTTGGGTTGAAATAGGTTCTGGGCGCAGCCCCAGCGCAGCGGCCACATGCTCTTCAACACTTGGCTCAGAATGCGCGAACGTGCCAACAGCACCAGAAATGGCGCAGGTGGCAATTTCTTCGCGTGCCGCAACCAACCGCTCCCGGCAGCGCGCAAATTCGGCATAGGCACCCGCAAGTTTAAGTCCAAACGTCACCGGCTCCGCGTGAATACCGTGCGAGCGACCGATACAGATTGTCATTTTATGCTCATAAGCGCGCTTTTTGAGCGCCGCCAACAAAACATCAAGGTCTTTCAGCAGGATATCACTGGCCTTGGTCAGTTGAACACTAAAGCAGGTATCCAGCACATCTGAAGAGGTCATGCCCTGATGCACAAAGCGCGAATCCGGGCCAATAATTTCGGCAAGATGGGTCAGAAACGCGATAACATCGTGCTTGGTTTCCCGYTCGATCTCATCAATGCGAGCTACATTCAGCTCYGCCGCGCCGCCCNTTTCCCAAATGGTTTTGGCAGCAGATTCTGGAATAATGCCCAGCTTKGCCATRGCATCGCAGGCATGAGCTTCAATTTCGAACCAGATGCGGAATTTGGATTCTGGGGACCAAATGGCAACCATTTCCGGTCGTGAATAGCGTGGRATCATGAGGCAGGCCTGCGTGTTCGATTGGGATTTGCCCCCTCTCTAGCAGACAGCGCMCCTCCCCTCAATTCCYAGATGGTCTCAGCYCTCAGTTTTACCGCCATTTACAATTATCAAATGCRGAAAACCCCTCAAGAATTTCRRTCTTCCCYGCAACAGCCGAGCGCGAGCACCCCTCAATGGAATCTTCRGTTTCAAATACACCCACCATGCCCGTATCATTTGCCACTGGAGATGGAGCGCAAAGAATTTCGCCCTTGCCCAACATCGCAATCATCTGCGCACCAGATTCGGCCTCGGCGGAAAACACCAGCATCTGATCACTCTCATTTTGAATGCAGATATTAGAGCTGGAGATATCTATGCCTCTGGGATCGAGAAAATAGCGGTAGCCAGCATAAGCCACGGCAATGGCAATCATTAAAACTGCAGCATATTTTATTGTGGACCCCATGCATTGCTCCCATCAAAAGCGCTTCGTTCATAGGTATTATCATAGCCACAATTCAAGGCCTGCATTTGTAAACTCTTCAACACGGCATCGTGAAAACCGTTGAATATTCTCGTGTTTACCAAAGGGCTATTCTCTCAAGTGACCAAACTAGGAGAGCAATCATGAGCAAACGTAAACTTGCCATCGTCGCCGGTGGCATCGCATTGGCATTGAGTATCGGCGTCACGTCCACCGTTTCACTTGGCCAGATGGCACCATTTGGCAATCCCGAAGACACCAGCTACGCGGAAACCCTGTGGCAATCTATGCTGGATGCCAATATGGCAGGCGATGATGCCATCCGTTCATTCCCTTATGAAG
>NVXB01000101.1 GCA_002746425.1 Hyphomicrobiales bacterium
ACCCCGTCCCGCCCTGAGACTTGGTGTCGGATGAATCAGCCTGCGCAAATTTACCAAAAATTGTATCTTGAAACTCAACAGGGATACCGGGTCCTTGGTCCACAACAGAAATTCGAACCATTTCTTCGCGTTGCATAACGGTGATCGAAACCGGCGCTCCACTTGGCGAGAATTTTGCCGCGTTGGACAGCAGGTTTGTAATGACTTGCTCTAGCCGATCAGGATCAGCTTCTACCATTAAACCGTGATCCACAGGGCCAAGTTTAAGGCTTACATCTAAATTGTCGGCATACGCTTTATTGGCCAAAATAGTGCGTTCAAGAAACGCGCCCAACTCAATTTGCTGAAGGCTAAACGATATTTTTCCAGCCTCAATTTTTTCCATATCCAGAATGTCATTGATAAGTCGAACCAATCGGTCACTATTGTCATAGGCAATTGTGATCATGGACTTTATCTGGTCAGGTAGCTCACCCAGTACCGATGACTTTACCAAGCCAAGTGCACCTTTGATTGAGGTTAGTGGTGTACGGAGCTCATGACTTACGGTCGATACAAATTCATTTTTGAGCCGTTCACTTTTCTTTTGCTCSGTCAAATCYGTCATGATTCCGGTATAAATTTTTTCCCCATTATAGCTGGATTCACTGACGGCTAAACTAATTGMAACACGCGTCCCATCACTACGACAAGCTTCCACTTCYCKTGTGATCCCGATCATTTTTCGTATTTGAGTTTTCTCATAATTGTTCAGGTAGCCATCGTGGCGATCACGATCATAGGGTGCCATCAACATCGAAACATTTGAGCCAAGCATCTCGCCGCGAGAATATCCAAGTAAGCTCGTCGTCGCGTCATTTGCTTCTTGTATGATGCCCTTTTTGCTAATTGTGATGATCGGCGTGGTGGCTGATTGAAGAATTTCCTTAATCCCCGCTTCGCGTTCCCGAAGGTGGCGCTGCTGGGTCTTCAGATCAACAGACATGGTATAAAATGCTTGGGCTAGCTCCCCGACTTCATCATCTTGCCACCTGGGAACATAGTTTTCGTCCAGATCGCCTCCCAAGGAGAGCGTCTGGGTCGCATTTTTGAGTGCCTTCAATGGGCGCGTTACGAAGCGGGCGGCCAAAAAAGCTAGCAAGGCCCCAATAATTGCCAGCACGCCTGATACGAACAATATTCTGTTTCGATTAGCTTTATTGGCGGCAATCAATCTGTCTAGCGGCGAAAAAGCAGCGACAACGAGAAACTGCGAGGTTTGGCTACCTTCCAGCGGAACCTTGGTAAGGTGTATGACATTATCACTTTGCAGCAGATCAAAATCAGTCGCTGATTGCGGTGAATTCAGCTTCTCAAAAAAGGAAGCAAAAACGGGGTATTCATCCTGTATCCGCGCTGGATGTGCTGATGTGCTGGTGTTTGTTTGGCGAAATTTTGGATACGCCAGGTACTCACCTGAGGAATTCGTTAGATAGAGCGCCAGACCTTCTCGCGTCAGATTGGTAAGCTTGGCAAAGACGCCACTTGCTCGCACATCTATGACGATCAGCCCAAAAACATCCCAATCATTCCGGTAGATAGGCGTGGAAATGCGTACGATAGGTACAGGCTCAACCGCATCGCTTGAACTATTTGAGGCAATGCCATGCGTCAAAGGCGCGATATGAAACTCTCCGGGTGCCAATTTCAGAGTTTCAACAACATAGTCACCTCTTCCTGTTGTGTTCAACATGGACTGAGGGACAGCGATGATCTGCCCATTCTCTCGAATAACCCGAATAAGCTCTTGCCCATTTTTTGCTCTTTGAATGAGCCGAATTTGATCAATTTCAGGGTTACTGTCCAACAGTGCACGCATTATCTGCGCTTGCCGTTGCTTCCAAACAGCAACGCTGGAACCATTTATTAAAAACCCATCCCCTCTATTAGCCGCATCCGCTATGTATTCTGTTGGGGGTGTTTTTGTTAAGAACAGAGCTTTTTGAGCGGCCTGTCTTACGAAGTCCTGAAGTGAAAGCGAGGCCTTTTGAGTTTCATACCCAAGTCGTTCTTTTTCATAACTGAGCTGGTAATCGATATATTGACTGCTCTGCAACATTCCAATTACAGCCGCCGTAAAAATAATCAAACCAATTGCGATTGCAGTAAATTTTCCCGCTATGCTTTTGAAAAACATCTTCTATCCCGACCATTATTCACGACTAACGTAAGATTGAATCTACCGGCACGCTGATTCGAATTTATCTCACTATAGTGGTATTATTACTGACGGAAATATACGTATTGAGCGACGTTCAATTAATTTTCTAATTGAGGGATAGCGCGAGAGTTTCTACCGCAGCGATAATTTGTGGCGTTAAGCACACAATCCAACAGAGCAGCGCATTATGGGATAGGCAGTTCTCTTTGTGATGGGCAGTCTTACCATTTTGCCGGCAAGCTTCTGTTGCAGCACACTTTGGAAACCCTGCTAGCATTGCCGGCAGGGTTTTCGTCTGACAATGCACAGACCGCAACTATGCGGTGATGTCATCTACCTTTATAAATGGTCAAATCTCATCCTGCCAGATGGGATTGGTCCAGGCGCGATGTCCCGCGCTATCAATTATTGTGACACGTAACCACGGGCTTCGGTCCGGCACCAGCCAACCAACATCAAGATCGGCCAGATTAAGCGTTGCACGGGTGATGGATTTGCCGCTGGATTTCACGGATCGCGATGTACCACCAACAACTGAGATGGAATCTACCGGCGAGCACTCAATATCTAATTGTTCGCCTGAAATTGACAGGGAATGAATTTGTGGACCCTGGCTGGAATAATAGTGTCCCAATTTGAGTGCCTTGAGCAAATCATCTGGTTGCAGACTTTCTGCTTTCACATAAATCCAACCACCAAAAGCATCATCGTGGCCGCGGGCAAAATGTGCATCATCTGCGGCATATCCCGAAAGGCGTTTGCCTTCATTCGACATCTGGTCAAGCAAATACCAACCGTCCCCTCGATCAGTTTGGACCGCGCATCCATAGTTGTAAATCTCAACCGCATGGGCAGCATCAATGCTGTATGCATCCTGCAGTGTTAACTGCGACCATGCAGGATGTGCAATGGCGACAAAGGCACCTGCATCAGCTGCCCTACGGGCAATTTCGGGACCCGTCTCATCCTTGCCACATGGTTCGAAATCCAACGGCAGGCCTGCTGCTAGGATGTGCCAGAGTTCTCCGGCGCTTGTTTTGGGCGCATGTAATTCCGCCCCGATTATGGTCGTAAAMYTGTTCGASCGCATGSTGCGTGTATCTGCCACCGGCCAKTTGAAKGCYTCWACAAAATGCTCYGACATCATGAGAAAATCATAACCCGCATTTTTATAGGATTCGATCACYTTTTCTACCGGCAAGATTCCRTCCGAAAGYGTTGAGTGRGTATGAAGGTTGCCGCGCCAGAARCGCCCWGGCAAAGAAAAAGGAGAWATRTCGGACATCAATGANGTYTGCCTTTAAAAATCAYCGYTYAACATGACAAATACATCACACTTTAATATGACRAATACATCACATTTAGATCGTNAANKKYRCGCAATNNTGCCTTTAAAGYTGATTATTGCGAGCGCCATACAATGCTAATTTTTGTTTAATGGCAAGCTCAATAATTRCTTCATCCTCNAAAAAAATGTAGCCRCCAAAATAACRCTCTGAACACAGCAATGTGCCATCCTCCAGTTTTTGCTTTATAAGGCAAAATCATTGATGATCGCCATTGGCAGCAAAGCTGCTATCTGGCTAAATGTGAGCTACATTGCCAGCGCAACAGGACCAAATTTTATGCACTTATATAGGCATCAAAGCGGACAAGAATAATGGAACTTAAATGGCTTGAGGATTTCCTTTCTCTTTGTGAAACGGGAAATTTTCGCATTTCTTCAGAGTATCGCTTCGTCTCCCAGCCTGCGTTTAGCAGGCGCATTAAATCTCTGGAAAGTTGGATTGGGGCGGAACTGATCGATCGATCTTTTCAGCCCACCAGGCTGACCCGCGCGGGAGAAGTGTTCAAACCTATTGCGATTGAAATAGTTCACCTTGCGGTCCAATCACAAAGTGATGTCAAAGCTCAAATCAAAGCAGAAAATGAGAAAATCAGATTCTCAACTCTGAGCACTCTGGCACAATTCTTTATCCCTGCATGGCTGAAAGGCCTGCAATCATCCATTGAAACTGAAGCATTCAGTGTCAAAACTGGCTGTGGCAATGTTGACGAATATCTTAGTGGTTTAGAGGAAGGGCAAGTTGACTTTTTTATCAGCTATGAAGACCCTTCCAGAACTATTTTCAATAATACTGAAAAGTTCCGCTCCCTTTTGCTGGGACACGAAACTTTAATCCCCATTGTCAGCCCCGACGCGAACGGCGAGCCGCGTTTTTGGCTTCCAACGGCAAAACCGGGTAATTCTATCCCTTATCTTCATACTTATTCCAATCCGCTGGTCTGGCCGATAAAAGCACATATTGAGAAGAGGTTTAGCGATCTAAATTTTGAGCCCATTTATGAATCCTCTATTGCAACGGCGATAAAGGCTATGGTTCTCGAAGGTTATGGCGTTGCCTGGGTGCCAAAATCTGTCGTTGCAGAAGACCTTGCTGCAGGTCGTTTGGTACGTGCTGCAACTATAGAAGATGATATTTCTCTGGATATTAAGATTTATAGCTTTGAACCAAATGCAGAGCCAAAAACTGAAAAATTCTGGCAAGTACTATTGTCAAAATATGCAGATAAAGAARGTCATGCAAATTTTGCATGACCTTCKTTATTAAAGGTATTGGACCGCGACGGATCGCCGCAATAACTTTTTTTGTGAGTTTATTGGGGGCGTAAATATAATCGATCAGGTCATTAACCTGTTATTAAATATCGTTATTCGTTCCTGCAGATTATCTGCAAACCACAAACTATCTATTGGGAGAACATATAGATGACATTCACCAAAACATTTACATCCGCTGCGGCAATCGCAGCATTGATGTTTGCTGGGGCTACATCAGCATCRGCTCAAAGCACTTTGGAAATTGTAAAAGAACGCGGACATCTGCGTTGCCAGGTTGGACCAGCTTCACCTGGCTTCTATTTCCTTGATTCCAAAGGTGACTGGCAAGGTATTGACGTTTCAGTKTGCCATGCAGTTGCTGCAGCGATCTTTGGTGATCCCACAAAATTAGAAATTCAGTCCGTCAGCAGCCAAGCGCGCTTTACGTCCCTTGCCAATGGCGATTCCGACATGCTGTCACGTACAGCAACTTGGACAATGTCCCGCGATACRCAGCTYGGYATCGATTTCCTGACACCCAACTTTTATGATGGTCAGGGCTTCACGGTCCGCAAGGATAGCGGCATTACCGCAGCTATTCAGCTCAAGGGCGCCAAAGTGTGCGTGACAACCGGAACGACCACGGAATCCAACCTYGCAGATTTCAGCCGTACCCATGATCTCAACATCAGTGCAGTRACATTTGAAGATTATAATGTTCGTGATGAAACTTATCTGCAGGGTGGCTGTGATGCGGTGACCGCGGATAAATCAGCWYTGGCTGGCAATCTGGCAGCGTTTCCTGTGCCTGGCGATCATCTGATTTTGCCTGATACACTTTCCAAAGAACCTTTGGCACCGGCTGTACGCCATGGTGACAATCAGTGGGCAGATATTGTTAGATGGTCTGTKTTCGCAATGGTTAATGCTGAAGAGCTTGGCCTTACCAGCGCTAATGTAGATGACATGCGCGCCAATTCTAAAAACCCATCAATCCGCCGTGTATTGGGCGTTGAGGGAAATATCAATGAAGGCATCGGCCTTGATAAGGATTGGGCTTACAACATCATCAAACAAGTCGGTAACTACGGCGAAGTTTATGAAAAATATATTGGTGGCGGCGAAAATGCCATTGGTATTCCACGTGCTGGATCAGCCAACGCTCTTTGGACCGATGGCGGCCTGATGTATTCCCCTCCTATGCGCTAGTCGCATAAAGACGGTTTAAACATCCAACTGACACCGGGTCATTTTTGAATTGATCCGGTGTTGGTATATAAAATAGCAAAAAAATGTCTGGGGAAGCCTATTGTGGCGATCAAGGGTAATCGCGAAGAAACCAAACGTGCCAAGCCAGCTGAAAAATTTAATTTTTTTCATGATGAGCGGGTTCGTTCAATTCTATATCAATTCCTGACAGCTATTGCTGTTGGCTGGGTTGCGTGGTTCTTGATTTCCAACACCTCGCAAAATCTTGAAAAGCGCGGATTAAGTTTCGGATTGGGCTTTCTTGATGTGGTCGCGCCCTTTGACCCCGATTTTAAGCTGATCTCCTTTACTGTTGGCGAAGACACCTACAGCCGCATTTTTCTGATCGGTATTCTCAACACGCTTTACGTGTCATTTCTAGCGATCATCGGCACCACATTCCTAGGCTTTTTCATTGGCATCATGCGGCTTTCCAAAAACTGGCTGGTATCAAATGTTGCCTTGGCCTATGTGGAAATCGTTCGCAACGTTCCACTATTGATACAAATCATCTTTTGGTACTCCGTCATTTATGCCGCGCTCCCCCGGATCAAACAAAGCATTGATCTTTCAATGGGTGCAGAAGTGGCCTTGCTTAATATYCGCGGATTATACGTTCCATGGCCCGTCGCYGGTGATTTGCTTTGGGTRACCTTTATTACATTGGGCTTGGCGGTAATCGGCGCATATATATACAGGCGCTGGGCTCARAAACGCCAGGATCAAACAGGGAAAAAGGTTCCTACTTTCATACCAACCGCAGCAATAGTCATTATACCTACCTTACTCGTTTTTCTCATCACCGGTTCTCCGCTGGCATGGGACATCCCCAAACTTGAAGGTTTCAACTATGTCGGCGGCGCATCTTTACCGCGAGCCTTCATCGCGTTGCTGGCGGCACTGATTGTCTATCATTCSGCCTATYTGGCAGAGTCTGTGCGGGCGGGCGTTCAAGCTGTCAATAAAGGGCAAACCGAAGCTGCATTTGCCATTGGGCTGCGCCCCAACAAAGTGTTGAAAATGGTTGTCATCCCGCAAGCGATGCCCGCCATTGTGCCGCCAATGATTAGCCTGTGGATGAATGTCGTCAAAAACTCGTCGCTGGCCACCGCGATTGGCTATGCAGATTTGGTTGCCGTTTACATGCAAACATCCTTGAACACGGCAGGTCACGCTGTTGAAATTGTCGGCATGACCATGGCATTTTACATGTTTGTCAGCCTRACGATCTCCGGATTGCTCAATATYTATAATAAACGTGTCCAATTGGTGGAGCGCTGATCATGTCCTATGTCAAAACAAAAGACACGCCGACCAGAACACCGCCGATGAACGAGAGTTCACTGCTTGGCTGGTTAAAGTTCAACCTGTTCGACACGCTGTTCAGTAGCGTTTTAACGGTGTTCGTTCTGATCGCTGTCTTTTTTGCCGTACAGTCCCTTTGGATTTGGGGCATTGCCGATGGTGTGTGGGTTGCCGAAACCAGAAGAGCGTGCTTCGACATTAATTTAGATGGCGCTTGCTGGGCTGGGATCATTGCTTGGCTGGATAATATTTTCTATGGTCGTTATCCGCGTGATGAATTGTGGCGGATAGACCTTGGTGCCATCCTTTTGATCGTATGGATGGTGCCCCTGTGGCTACCACGCGTGCGCGGCAAAATTCTTGTTGGGTTGTCTGCTGTTGCCTTATATCCGTTTCTTGCGGGCTATCTGTTCGCTGGTGGCGACAAGGGCATTTTCTTGCAGGTAATGGTCGCTGCTGCAATTGTTTGTCTTGTCGCTAACACTGCAAATGCAGCCATTGGATATTTTGCTGATACGCACCTTCCCGGTTTTATTATCCAAAAAATTGGCAAGGGTAATGCGCCTGAGAAACAGCAGCGTAATATTCTTCTTGGTCTTCTTGCAGCAGCCTTTGTAGCAGCCTTCTTCTGGCAGCTAAGCTGGGCGGAAACGTCAATAACATGGACCAAATGGGGTGGCCTGTTTTTGACATTTGTCATTGCCGGCATTGGCATTGCTTTTGCCCTTCCTGGCGGCATTGTTCTTGCCCTTGGCCGCCGTTCTAAATTGCCGGTGGTTCGCGTCTTCAGCATGGCATTTATCGAGCTGTTTCGTTCAGTGCCGCTGATAACTGTGCTGTTCATGGCAACAACAATGTTTCCACTTTTCGTGCCAGAAGGTTTTGTGCTCAACAAACTGGTGCAGGTTATAATTGCGGTCTGTCTGTTCAATGCCTGTTATATGGCAGAAGTTGTACGTGCTGGATTGCAGGCGATACCCAAGGGACAATTTGAGGGCGCTCATACCATTGGTCTGGGCTATTGGGGCACAATGGGCCTGATCATCATGCCCCAAGCTTTGAAACACATGATACCAAATATTGTCGGCAGCTTCATCGGGCTGTTGAAAGATACAACTCTGGTGTCGATTATTGGCCTGTTCGACATTTTGAATATCCTACGTGCGATCAGCCGGGATAGCCCATGGATTGGGCTGCATAAAGAGCCATTGGTATTTGGTGCCATGTTGTTCTTCATCATCTGCTTTGCCATGTCGAAATACAGTCGCCATCTGGAAGCAAAATTATCAACTGGCCACCAAAACTGAGCCAAAAAACCAAAGGGGGGAATTATGAGCGATACAATAACCAAGAACAAGCAGGAAGCCTCCGAGCAGTTGGCATCCTCAGCGTCCACTGAAGTCGTTATCGATCTTGATRATGTCAATAAATGGTATGGYGAGTTTCATGTCTTGAAAGACATTAATCTYGYTGTGCATAAGGGCGARMGAATTGTYATTTGCGGGCCATCTGGYTCYGGCAAATCAACGCTCATTCGCTGCATCAACCGTCTTGARGARCATCAGGAAGGYACGATTGTTGTCGACGGTATYACGCTGGATAAAAACCTGAAAAACATCGACCATATTCGCACAGAAGTTGGCATGGTGTTTCAAAGCTTCAACCTGTTTCCCCATCTCACTATTTTAGARAACCTTACATTGGGSCCCATCTGGGTGCGCAAAATGCCCAAGGCAGARGCRGAAGCCAAGGCCATGGAGTATCTTGAACGGGTCAAAATTCCWGAACAGGCAGCGAAATTCCCCGGRCAATTATCCGGTGGYCAACAGCAGCGCGTGGCCATTGCYCGCTCTTTGTGYATGAACCCMAAAATCATGCTGTTTGATGARCCAACSTCRGCCCTTGATCCAGAAATGATCAAAGAAGTTCTGGATGTTATGGTTGAATTGGCCAGCACCGGCATGACGATGATCGTGGTGACCCACGAAATGGGTTTTGCCAAAACCATCGCAGATCGTGTGATCTTTATGGACGCTGGCGATATTGTTGAAGAGAACGAGCCCAACGCGTTTTTCAACAATCCTCAACACGAACGAACAAAGTTGTTTCTCAGCCAGATACTCTAGTCTCTCGGCCCATAGGCATTCATGCGACGCAGTCACATTCCACAAATACCCAGAGGGCATTGATCCGATCTGGTTTGGTGTCCCTGTGGTGCTGATTGTCGAAATGGGCCTGATCTCTCCGCAAGTCGGTTTTGATATTGATCACTCAGGCAATTTTGCCTGCTAGATCCATTGTCTCGACCCCTGCTGACCTGTCATTTATTCGCGGTCTTTAGTGCCTATTTAGGTGCATCAAATCAGGGCCTACGCCCTGTGATCAAAGCAGATTTAGACAGCCCTGCTGCGTCCATATCCATTTTTGACTTGACGCAAAGCAGTACAGATAGTTCAGTAATTAATAGTTCAAAAAGAAACAGTGTCATTTATTGGCATAATTTTGAGAACCGTTTGAAAGGACGCTCGTTAATGGCTCTAGTCGAGTATGAATTGCGGGGACATGTGGCTGTGTTGACGCTGAACCGCCCAGAAAAGCGGAATGCGCTAAACGACGCCATGCTTGAAGAGCTGGAGCAAGCTGCCAAACGCGCTTCATCCGAGGCAAAAGCGGCAATTATTTGCGGACATGGCAAGCATTTTTGCGCCGGGCTGGACCTTGAAGAGCAGTCTGGCAAATCTGTTATGCAAGGCATTGAAGGCTCGCGGATGTGGCACCGCGTTTTCTCTTATATTCAACGCGGTAAAATTCCATATTTCTCGGCCCTGCACGGTGCCGTTATCGGCGGCGGGCTTGAGCTTGCATCTGTCAGCCATATTCGAATTGCCGAAACCAATACCTTTTTTGCCATGCCGGAAGGGCAAAGGGGCATTTTCGTCGGCGGCGGCGGCTCTGTTAACCTCACAAGGTTGATCGGCGTTAGCCGCATGAGCGATCTGATGCTGACCGGGCGTGTCTACAATGCTGCAGAGGCGGAGCGTGCCGGGATCGTCAATTACCTGGTCGATACGGACAACTTGATGGACAAGGCGATGGAGCTGGCCGAGCGCGCCGCTGAGAACGCACCGCTTTCCAATTACGCCATTATCAACGGCCTGCAGCGCATCCATGACAGTGGCTATGATGAGGGACTGTTCTTCGAATCCATGATCGCCTCACTCACCCAGTCGACACCGGAAGCCACTGAACGCATGCGTGCCTTTGTAGAAAAACGCGCTGCACGGATTGAAGCGCCAACAAAGGCACCGACAAACTCACCAACCGGCGGGGGAAACGACGAGCGATGACCGCAAGCATTGAAGAGATTATTGATCCCGCAACCAAGCAAGAGACTGCTGGTAAGGCCGCTGTATCGCTTGGCGCTTTTGAGAATGCAGCTGGGTTTGTGCTTCGTATCGCGCAGCTCACCGCTTTTGAAAGCTTTTTTGAGCTGTTTGGCGAGAGCGAGATCAAAATCGGTGAATTCACCGTGCTGCTGGCGATTTCAGAAAACCCCGGCGTGCGCCAGGGCGTCATCGCCGATGTTTTAAAAATTAAATGGTCCAACATGACCAAACTGGTACGCACGCTGGAAAAGCATGAGCTGATTGGACGGCATATTCCGCCCCATGACCGTCGCTCTGTGGAACTTTTTGTCACCGATGCCGGGCGTACTCAGATTGAGGCCGTAACCCAACATATGCTCGATAGCGATCGACAGGCATTTTCCATGCTTTCTGAAAAAGAACACCGAGACCTTTTGCGGCTGGTGCGTAAGGTGGCGGGATGGCCATCATCACCCCCTCAAGGCAAGGGTGATTCATGAATTTTGATGATATCGTAGCGATTGATTTTCATACCCATGCTGAGGAGCCGTGCGGCACTCATTTTGATGATGGCTATGATGATTTTCAGGACGCGATGACGACGTATTTTCGCTCGCCCTTCAAGCATCCACCGACCATTCCCGAAACAGCTGCCTATTACCGCGAGCGCAAAATTGCAGCGGTTATCTTTCCGGTCGATGCAGAGCGCGAAACCGGGTTTCGGCGCTACAACAATGAAGAAGTGGCCGAACTTGTCGCCGAGAACGACGATATTCTGATCCCCTTTGCCAGCATCGATCCGGCCAAAGGTAAAATGGGCGCACGCGAGGCCCGCCGTCTGGTGGAGCATTTTGGCGTGCGTGGCTTTAAATTTCACCCGACATTTCAGGGTTTTTACCCCAATGACCGCGCGGCCTATCCGCTTTATGAGGCCATTGCCGAGGCAGGCGTGCCAGCGCTGTTCCATACCGGGCAAACCGGTGTTGGTGCGGGCATGCCCGGCGGCAACGGCATGCGGCTCAAATATTCAAACCCGCTGTTTTTGGATGATGTCGCTGTGGATTTCCCAGAAATGCCAATCATCATGGCGCACCCCTCGTTTCCCTGGCAAGAGGAAGCGCTGGCGGTCGCGACACACAAGCCCAATGTTTATATCGATCTCAGTGGTTGGTCTCCCAAATATTTCCCACCCATTTTGATCAAATACGCCAACAGCCTGCTTAAAAACCGGATGCTGTTCGGCTCTGATTGGCCTGCGATCCTGCCGGATCGCTGGTTAAATGATTTCGAAAAACTCGAGATCAAACCAGAAGTGCGCCCCCTGATTTTGAAGGAAAACGCCCTTCGCCTGTTGCAATCATAACAAGACCGCTCAACGCGGCGACAATGAGGAAACAATAGCGACATCGTTCGTTTGAGGAGAGACAAAATGAAACTGCTAATGAAAACAATGGTCGCTGCATCTGCAGTGGCTTTCAGCGTTGGTGCTGTGGATGCCCGTGATTTGCGCCTGGCATCGGGTGCCCCGCCCTTCCACCCTGCGGCCAACCCGCTTTATTCATCCTTTGCCGAGTTTTTGCCTGAAGAAACCAACGGCGCTTTGACACCGCAGATGATCGGCCCGGAAGTGGTCAGCATTTTCGAGGTCAAAAAGGCGCTGCAATCTTCTCTGGCAGAAGTTGGCAATTTACTGCCGATGTTTGTGCCTGCCGAATTACCAAATACGGCGCTGACCGGGGATCTTTCATTCCTGGCGACAAACCCGCATGCAATGGCGGCGGCGATGACAGAATTTGTCGTGACCTGCCCCGACTGCCAGGCAGAGTTTAAAACCCTTGGCGGTGTTTATACCGGCTCCGGTTCTTCTGATGTCTATGTGCTTTTGACCACCAAACCGGTTAGATCACTGGCCGATCTGAAAGGTCTTCGCCTTCGCTCCGGCGGTGCGCCTTATGCGCGCTGGGCCGAATCTGTGGGTGCTGCACCAGCTCAAATTCCAGTCAGTGAAACTTTTGAGTCACTGTCTCAGGGCTTGCTGGATGGCACCATGGCATCGGTCTCCGATCTCATCTCCTACCGTCTGGTCGATGTGGCAAAATACATCATTGATCTACCGCTCGGCACCTATCACACCACCTCCAACTTTACCGTTGCCAATGGTGTTTGGGCTGAGTTGAGCGTTGATGAACGTGCTGGTTTCGTGCGTGCCGCCACCAAATCAGGCACGCTGTTCACCCAAAACTGGGGTTATGAACGCCCCGGCGAAGCACGCAAAACGGCAACGGATGCAGGTCTGGAAATCATTCCGGCCAGCCAAGACATGCTGGATGCCACCAACGCCTTTCGTGGAACCGATGTTGATGCGGCCATTGCCGTTGCGGTGGAGCAGCTTGGCGTGGCTGATGCCGCCGAAAAAATCGCTCGTTTTCAGGCTCTGGTCGACAAATGGACGAGCATCGTTGCCAGCGTCGATGGCGATGTTGATGCCATCGTCGCCAAGGTACAAAGCGAAGTTTGGGACAAGGTCGATTTCTCGACTTATGGCCTTTAAGCTTTAGCACATTTGATGGTCTGGCGGGCTTGTTCTGCCAGACCTGTTTGCGTTGAACGCAAGAGGAACGCAAATGCGCGATCGTATAAATGCAATGATAAAGATGGTGACCAGTGGCCTTGCCATGCTGGGTGCGCTGGGCGCTATTGTCATGTTGATCCACATTATTGCGTATGTGGTGATGCGGCATTTCATGTCGCAGCCCATTCCTGCCACCATTGAGATTGTATCGAATTACTACATGGTTATGATCGCCTTTTTGCCCATTGCCTGGGCAGAACGCCGCGGTGACATGATCAGTGTGGAGGTTTTTGCGCCGCTTTTTGCGGGCTGGCTGAAAAAGCCGGTTCAGATTTTCGTCGCGCTGATTACAACCGGCGCCTATATCGCGCTCACCTATGCCACCGGGCTGGTTGCCCTGCGCGAGTTCGCAGCGAAAAGCTTTGTTATCTCGCTGAGCATCGCCATACCCATCTGGCCAAGCTATTTGATTTTGCCCCTTGCCTTTGGATTGGCGGCCATCGTTGCCCTATTTCGCATTTATCTCATCCTGCTTGGCGATGACAATTCCGGCTTTGTGTCCCACGCGCTTGAAGAGGAATTCAGCGAATGAACCTTACCGCCGGAATGACAGGTGTGATCATTGTGCTCGTCTTATTGGCGTTGCAGGTGCCTGTTGCCATTTCCATGATCGT
>NVXB01000102.1 GCA_002746425.1 Hyphomicrobiales bacterium
CCTTGCGCGCTGATGATGGCACCGGCGAATGGCAGGATTGGCTGGTAGATGACAGCGAAAGCCAGGAAGTTACTGTTGGTGATCAACAGGAGCTGGATCAACGCCGTGGCATGCTGAAAACCGCAATGGATGTGCTGAACGACCGTGAGCGCCGCATTTTTAAGGCGCGCCGTTTGTCAGAAGACACAATTACGCTGGAAGATCTCTCTACCGAGTTTGGCGTGAGCCGCGAACGTATTCGCCAGATTGAAGTTCGCGCTTTTGAAAAAGTGCAAAAGGCCGTTCAATTGGCGGCCCGCGAAGTTCAGCAAGATCAGACTGCCTTGCAGCACCTTGCCGGCTAACTCAGGCGCTGTTTCCAGTCGTTAAAAATTTGCATGATGTGAGCGATAATATTTGCGCTCACATCATGCTTTTTTGTTCTCTGATTTTGGCGACGATGCCACAAGCTTGGCACGGACCAATAGTCCGCCCCCTTTCCGCACCTATATTCAACAAGAACAGATCACGCAGGCAGTGAGACTGTTGTAAATGATCGATTTTGATTGTTTACAGCTGCCTGTTTGAGATTGCTTGATCTTTAGGTCCCAGCTTCATTATCTCTACCATAGGGCGATTATTGTTATACTTATGGTGGAATTAATGATTCAGAATCCTAATTTCACTGGTTGGAGCGTATGACACCCCATCAGGAAAATATTATGATGAAAGCAATTGTAATGCATGCGGCAGGCGGGCCGGATGTTCTTAAAATTGAACAAATACCTATTCCCAAGGCGCAAGCTGGCAAGGTTTTAATTCGGGTTCGTGCATTTGGTCTCAACCGCTCGGAGCTATTCACCAGACAGGGCCATTCACCCAACGTTGTTTTTCCAAGAGTTCTTGGAATTGAAGCAGTTGGAGAGGTCATTGAGGCCTCATCAGGAGAATTTGCACCCGGCGATGTTGTTGCAACAGCAATGGGCGGTATGGGCCGAGACTATGATGGTGGCTATGCAGAATATACACTGGTGCCGGCAAGACAGGTGGTTCGGTTAAACACCAATTTGAGTTGGGACATTCTGGGCGCTCTGCCCGAGATGGTGCAGACGGCCTGGGGCTCGCTACACACCGCACTTGGCATACAGCCGGGCGAGTCTCTTCTTATTCGTGGGGGAACAACTTCGGTTGGTTTGACCGCAGCTGTCCTTGCAAAAAGACACGGGTTGGTGGTCGCTGCCACAACCCGCAATCCCGACAGCCTGGATGGRTTGCTKGCAAATGGYGCAGATCATGCCTTCATCGACGATGGGGCTCTGGCWGATCAGACAAGAAAAGAGTTCCCAAACGGCTTCAATAAAATACTGGAGTTGGTTGGCGCATCCACACTACTAGACTCTTTGAAATTGGCGTCTGATCAGGGCTGCGTCGCCATGACAGGTATCGTTGGAAACAGCTGGGAACTGGATGGCTTTCGCCCTATGGAAGCTATTCCAAGTGCGGTTAAGCTAACCRGTTATTCTGGCGGTGTCGATGACTTCATCAACACGCCACTACAGTCCTTTGTGCAGGCTGTCKGCGATGGGCAGATAACTGTCAAAACCGGCCCYGTTTTTCATATAGACGATATTGTTGAAGCGCATCGCACTATGGAAGAAAACCGGGCTGGCGGAAAAATTGTTGTCCTGACTTAGTCCAAAACCTAATGAGAATGCCGGGAAAGACTATTTCCAACCCGGCATTTTGTTGAATAAGAAAGCTTACTTGATCGGGTGAGCGATGCGATCYAATGCAGGAACTTCACTGATCAGACCACGRTCCTTCATGAAGGCACCAAAGCGTTCATAGCGGGCATCATCAAACGCAGCAGGCCGTTTGGCAAAGCGCGGCAATGTGGCAAACCATGCCCGTTTGTTCAGTTCATCATCCAAATCCGGATGGGCTTTGGTGAACGCGTCCAAGGCTTCTTGTGGGTGGTTGGTCAAATAGATGGTCGCCGCTTCCACAGCGCTCAAAAACTTGGCGAAACGCGGATCATCGGCCTTGTCCATATGGGCGATATAAATCAGCTCATCATAGACAGGCACACCGTTTTCCTCAGGATAAAACGCGGTGCCTGGGCTGCCGATAATATCCATCTGGTTCAGCTCGAAATTGCGAAATGCGCCGATAACCGCATCCACATTACCGCTGATGATTGATGGCGAGAGGGAGAAGTTGACGTTGATCAACTCAACATCGGACAGCTTAAGGCCAACGCCTTCCAGCATCATACCAAGCAGAGCATCTTCAAAACCACCTACAGAAAAGCCAACTTTTTTGCCCTTCAAATCTGCAATGGATTTAATCGGGCCATCACGCAGCACTACCAGCGTATTAAGCGGTGTTTCTACCAAGGTGCCAATCCAGACAACGGGCAGGCCTTCGCTGACTTGCAACTGCAAACTGGGCTGATAGGAAATGGCAATGTCAGCCTGATTGGCGGCCACAAGGCGCGGCGGCGCGGATGGGTCAGCCGGGGCAATCAGCTCGACATCAAGGCCTTCACGCTCAAAATAGCCAAGTTCCTTGGCGATGATCAAAGGGGCATGGTCTGGATTGACAAACCAGTCCAACAAGACGGTCAGCTTATCTGCCGCGTTAGCAGTGCCAAGGCTGGTGAACAACATCAAAATAATCGCGAAAATGCGCATAGTTTTGTTCCAATTTATGGGGTGGGAGAATCTGTGCCAAACACGCTGGAATGCTGGTTGCTTTCGGGCATCCAGAAAACCAGTTGGCGGGTTAGGGTTTCGGTAAAGCTGCGCAGCACGATAACCAGCACAGCCAGGATGATGAGGGCGGCAAACATCAAATCTGTTTGCATACGGGCATTGGCATGCAGCATGACAAAGCCAAGGCCTGAGGAAGAACCGACCCACTCGCCGACCACCGCGCCAATGGGCGCAAGACTGGCCCCAACACGCAGGCCGGATGACAGCCCAGGAAGCGCAGAAGGCAAGCGGAATTGAAGCAGGCTTTGCCAGCGCGATGCGCCGTAAATTTGGCCAAGGTCCAGTAAAGCGGGCTCGGTGCGGCGCAAACCATCGTAAAAGGCAGATGTGATCGGGAAGTAGATGATCAGCGTCGCCATGACCACTTTGGAGGCCATGCCATAGCCAAACCACAGCACCAACAGCGGCGCGATGGCAAAAACCGGCAATGCCTGCGTGGCCAATACGGCCGGGAACACCAGCCGTTCGGCCCAGCGCGACCAAACCATGACAAGGCCGGTGGCAACGCCAAGCGCTGTCCCTAGAACCAGACCAAGCATGATTTCAGCTAAGGTTTGAGCGGCATGGCCACCCAGATAGGCCGCATTGGAAAACAACGAGGAAAATACCCGCACCGGGCCGGGCAAAATAAACGGCGGCAGTGCAAAAAAGCTGACAATAGCTTGCCAGATCAACAGCAGCCCAACAAAGATGATGGCTGGTACCAGCAACGCTTTGGCGCGCATGATCAGCAGCGCACTGCGCGTTGTAGGTTCATCTCGGCCTTGTTTAGAGCTATTTGTGCTCACAATGTCCCCCTAAAATCTGCTCGGGAAGAGACATGTGAGATAATGCGCGCGTGAAATGCGCAAAAACCCTTTCGTCCCTTCGCCGGCATGATCCGGATCAGGTTCTAAGGGTTTTGAAGCACATAGTAGGGCTTTTCAGCTCTACCAACGCTTTATTCTCAGCCCCGCAATGCCGGGACACCCCTCGAAATTATTTCAGCCGCCCAAAAGAGCGGGTATTCTTCTTTAACCTGCGCGCGCCCAAGCTTCAAGTGCTGCGCCAAAGACCTGCGCACCCTCACGCCCTTTTTCAAGGGTAATGATGCCGCGACGGCCATTTTGATAACGTACAGGAATATCAAACCAGGTACGCTGACCTAGCAATTCCAGATTTTTCGAAACATCTTCTGTGGCCGAAGACAACGCAATCCAGAACAGTGTGTCGGAAACCTTCACGCTGACAGAGGCAAGCAATTCGCCCTGTGCTTCTTCGCTGGCTTTCAGCAAAAGCGCCGGAACATCTTGAATGCCACCACCAACAGCACTGGGTGGAACAGTAAATGAAAGTTCAACCAGATGGCTGGCCGACAGAGAAGTGTCTTCGTTTTTGCGGAATGTCAGGTCAATCGTAAGATTGCGTGCWGGCACTTCGACCCKGCCAATAATAACSGGYAATCCRTTTTCYTGCTCCTGCAAGCGCCAAGATGTGCCRCCRCGAAAGGCYTTGGATTCCTCGGAAGTTTCACCTTCCTCGTATAARATGGCGGTATGGGGCAGCTGCCCAGCACCCACMGCGCCGCCTGCRAKATCGACAACGCTTGGATYGGTGTTTTTAACATCCGGGTCCATCTGGCCGCTTTCATTTAAAAGRCGRCCATCATTTTTGGTGCCATCATCRRCGGGCTGAACCGGATTGGTATTYCCCTCACCATTGACCCGGCGCGGACCATCTGTTGCRCCATCACCGCCAATGGCGGGGCGCAGCGGGTTAACCTCGTCATTGCCATAATCCAGCAGCTCTTCGAACATATCGACGAGYTTTTCCTGGTTTTGGAAAGCGTAATAACCGCCGGCACCAATCGCGCCGATGAGGATCAACAAAAACAGCARCCAYGGCCAGGCACGGCGCTTTTTGGGCGGCKGACTATAGCCAGCGCCGCCGCGTTCATCATAAGCTTGGTTGCCAAAATTATCGTTGTTATTGCCAGCGGGCGCAGAGCCACGCTCATCCTGTCGGCCACGCGACGCGGCAAGGGCTGGTTCAGCCTCTCTGCGTCTTTGGCGTGGTTCAGGCTCGCGGTCATAATAGTCACCATCACCGGGGATATCATCATCCAGATAAGGATCATCTAGGCCCGGTGTGTCGTAATAATCATCTCGTGCACGCGGCGCAGCGGCTGCTGGCTCGCGATCGACAGCAGGTTCTGCACTACGGCGGCGTTGGCCACGACGTGGCGGCTGCTGCTGATCCTGCTTAGCCTCAACACGCCCACGGCGCTGCTGCGGGTCGCTCAAACCCCGTGCGGATTCAACAACAGCATCAAAGGCATCAGCGCCCACATCATCCAGCGAATAATTTGCCGATTTTTGTTGCGCGGCYCGTTCTTGCGCAACGGCTTGAGCCTGAGCTGCWGCACGRCTTGCCNNNGGTGGTGGCGGCGCATCAAAGCCMACATTTGTCGTYTCAACATTGCGGCGCAAATCTTCCGCTTCATCTTTCACGATRCGGGTCGARCGCTGYGCACGGAAGCTWGCTTCTTCCTGCTCCATYTGAGCAATACGTGCRGCGTTCTCGCGCTCGGAATTRATGATAATCTTGCCCGCAACAAAGTCATCCTCAACCACGCGGATGCTGTCTTCCAGCTCCAAACGTTGCCGRGAAACCTCGGACGGTGCCAAGGGTGGGTTTATCGCATCAAGCTGTGTGCTTAATGCCGAGCGAGCCCGGTCATAAACCGAACGACGAGACTGTCCGGTTGCTACCGGCAGTGCCTCWATTGTTTTGCGCAATACGTTGTAAAAATCAGCCATACACTCATAACACTACTAGAAAARTTTCAACCCTTAGCCGACGCYYGWACTACACTAGTCTTGAAATGGATCATGCACAAGAATTGTGTGATCCCGCTCTGGACTAGTGGACAACATCGCCACCGGGGCACCAATTAGTTCTTCAATACGCCGGACATACTTAATCGCTTGCGCGGGTAGTTCTGACCAACTTGTTGCGCCAGCCGTTGTTGCTTGCCAACCTTCGAAGGTTTCATATACTGCTTGTACACGTTTTTGGCCACCCTGCGATGCAGGCAGATGGTCAATCGGYTCGCCATCGAGCATATAACCGGTACAAATCTTAATTTCTTCCAGCCCGTCAAGCACATCAAGCTTGGTAAGCGCGATGCCTGTCATGCCGTTGGTGATAACGGTCTGGCGCACCAAAGCGGCATCAAACCAGCCACAGCGGCGCTTACGGCCGGTTACAGTGCCAAACTCGTGGCCATGCTCGCCAAGATACTGGCCAACCTCGTTTTCCTGCTCGGTTGGAAACGGCCCCTCGCCCACACGGGTCGTATAAGCCTTGGTAATGCCCAGCACATAATCGATGGAACCTGGCCCCATGCCAGTACCCGATGCCGCTTGCCCGGCGACCGTGTTGGACGAGGTTACAAACGGATAAGTGCCGTGGTCCACATCCAGCAGCGCGCCTTGCGCACCTTCAAACAAAATGCGTTTGCCCGATTTTTTGGCGTCGTTCAGCAATTTCCATACGGTTTCGCGGTATGGCAAAATCTGATCGGCAACGGAAGACAGCTCTTCATACAACGCGTCGGCGCTAATCTCGTCATAGCCAAGGCCGCGGCGCAGTGGGTTATGATGACCCAATAAGCGTTCAATTTTCTCCGGCAAGGTTTTGAGATTTGCCAGATCCATTACCCGGATCGCCCGGCGACCAACCTTATCTTCATAAGCGGGGCCAATGCCGCGCTTGGTGGTGCCAATTTTGGCACCCTCTTTCAAACCATTTTCGCGAATGGCATCAAGTTCCTGATGCAGCGACAGGATCAGCGTTGCATTATCGGCAATGCGCAATACGGATGGGTTGATGGCAATGCCCGCATCGCGCAGGCGGCCAATTTCAGCGACCAGCGCATGCGGGTCAATGACCACACCATTGCCGATAACCGACAGCTTGCCGCGCACCACACCAGATGGCAGCAGGCTCAGTTTATAGCTGGTGCCATCAATGACCAGCGTATGGCCCGCATTGTGGCCACCCTGAAAGCGAACAACCAAATCGGCGCGCTCAGATAACCAGTCAACAATCTTGCCTTTACCCTCGTCGCCCCATTGGGAACCGACAACCACAACATTGGCCATATTTTTTGCCTTTTGAAGGAATTCACGTCTTTTCGATAAAGCGCATAAAGAATTCCGCTCTGCTTGGCAATTAATGCAGGTACAATTAAAGCCAAATTAGGCCATTGTTTCGCATTTAATTGTTCGCAACCGTGCCTATTCCTGAATTTCGACATTAATGTCCGATGGCCAGCTTAAGCGATATGACAGTGCAATGTCGCGTTTTTCGCCCGATTCATACATATAGCTCCATGACAACACGCCGCGCTGATTCCCGACATTCTCGCTGGTGGGCTTGGTAAAACCGGGCAGCCGAACCACTTTGATCGTGTCATTTTCGCTATAGGGCACCCGTCCCAAGACGCGGATACGGATGTTTTTGGCGTGGCGGTTTTCCACCTTGATGGTGGTACGCCGCGTATCGGTCTTCTCGGTGTTGATAATGCCCTGCTCGCCAACCGATCTATCCTCAATCACATAATCGATCGAAACCTTATCATCGACCCCAAAGCCAATGCTCTGGCTGTCACCCACTGCCATAAAGTTGAAATTCCCACGGCCAACGAAAACATTATTGCGGTACAGCGCCAGCGGACCAGCCAGCAACGCGCCGCCTGTCTCATTTTTCAGTTGCGCGTGCAGAAACGCCACTTTTTGAACGAACGGAACGGCAACGGCCAGCAGTTCTGGAGACAAAGAATGCTGCGCGATTGTATAGCGCCTGGTTTGTCCATTGCCCGGAATGCTAACCCGGCCCTGCACAACATAAATCGCCTGAAAACCAGCATTTTCCAGCAAGGTCGTACTCGTCATCGCCGCCTGCATGACAAGTTGCTGGCGTGCACCGCCCAAAGCGGCGGGTTTAGCAGCAAAATTATAGGCACTATTCACGCCAAGAGCATGTTCGCTTTTTAGTTTCAAGGCATCAGGCAGGCCATTGGCATCCATTTCATCCTCATAGGCAGCACGCTCAAAAATACGTATTGAAGYCAATTYAGGGGCTTGAGTGCCATAGGCWGGACGCGTGGTGGACAAAGACAGGGCAACATTATYCCAGTCGCGCCCGGTTGATTGGGTCACATTGGCCAGTTGCACCAGGTTCAARGTGGCAGGATCGCTCTCATCGATRTCYARCAAGGCGTCATAGCTAGCGCTCCAGCTTGCCTGCGGSGTCTGRTAATTGAGCTGAATYTCWCCYTGTGCCGCACTYTCCGCAATAATTTCGACAGCAATACTGCGCCGCGACAAAGTTTTGCGCATTTGCGCAATGCGGGTTTCAAGGGYARCCATTTCTTTCTTRGTGCCGCGCATCAACTCATTGATGGCGCGTATATCTGCGTGTCCCTTATCATTSCCGGTTTTAATGGCCGCCAGCACCGCGCCCCAATCCGCCATYGCATCRGGACGGCTGGAAAGCGCTTCGGTGAAGCCGCGTGCAGCAAGGCGGGAAAACTCTTCCACCACGGTCAACTGCGCCTGAGCGGACTTCAAATCATCTGCGTATCTGCGCTGCTGATCYTGCATGCGCACCAGYTCTTCCTGCAAAGGAACAAGSYGTGCAGAWGTCGGYARAACAGCCTCACTCATSCGGTTATTGATGGAGCGAATGGTAACGCCTTCGCTAAAAACGCCGCTGGCTTTCACMGTGTTAAGATCRACAAACACCGGGAAATTCTCAAACAGCAAKGTGCTGGTGCCAGCGGGTARCKWRATGTTTCCCAAAAGCGTGAGTGTGGCACCRCCRGGGAAAATYTGAACCTTGTCCACCCTGCTCTCAACAACAATATCGGCGGCAAAAGCCGGGTGTTGCGAGAGCAGTGCAACAAAAGAGGCGGCAAGAAATGTGCTGRTTYTGAAAAAGCGGCGCGATAAAAAATGCATCTAAAAATCCRAATAAAGCCAATATGAAGCATTGATCCTAAGGTCTTTTATGGCTCTATTGAGGCCGCACCCCATAATACCCATCTGAGAGATTTTCTTGAACCCTGTAAGAAATTTGGCCGCTTGGCTTTACGATCAAGCCTACATTCTGCTGTCCCTGACCATGTTGTTYTGGGCTGGAAATATTGTTCTTGGGCGCGCCATTGTGGGKGATATCCCRCCCGTATTGCTGGCCCAAATTCGCTGGATTGGYGCGGCTTTGTTGTTAACGCCTTTTGCCCTGCCCCATGTGCGCAAAAACTGGCAGGTGATTAAAAGCAATGTTTGGCTGCTGGGCCTGCTCGCCTTCACCGGCATCACCATTTACAACACCATGGCCTATATCGGSCTGCARCACACCACAGCGCTCAACGGCTTGCTGATGCAATCTTTTGCGCCGTTGATGATCGGKTTYTGGTCGCTCATTCTGTTTCGCGATGCGCTATCCTCGTGGCAAATCGGCGGCATCTTGCTATCGCTGTGCGGGGTTGGAATCATTCTGTCAGCCGGGTCACTCAACACCTTGTTGTCACTGTCTTTTAATCCCGGTGATATCTGGGTGTTTTCGGCCTTTCTATTCTATGCGCTGTATTCAGCGATGCTGCGCAAACGACCAAAAATTCACTGGCTCAGCTTTTTGTGGATCACCATTTCCGCGGGCTCGTTGATGTTGTTGCCGATCACGGTGATGGAATATATGTCGGGCGCGCGCATGGTGGTTCATGCCGGCAGCATCAGCGCCATAATTTATGTTGTGCTGTTTCCCGGCTTGGCAGCTTATATCTGCTTTAACCGAGGTATTGAGCTGATCGGGGCCAATCGGGCGGGCCCGTTTTTTCATCTGATCCCGCTGTTTGGTTCGACACTGGCCATCGTGTTGCTGGGCGAAACGCCCCAGCCCTATCACGGCATTGGTTATGTGTTGATACTGATTGGCGTGTTGTTTTCTCAGCGTAAAAAAGGTGTCGCAACTGGCTGAAGACGGCCTTGTTCCAAATCTTCCACACGAGAAAATATAGTATTTTTAACAATGGAAAAACCACTAAATTTCAAAGACTTCATCGCATCACTTGAATCAGTATGGCAAAAATAATTGTCGATGGAACTCTGCAGTTTCGCCAATTCACCGGCATCGCGATTGGCGGTGATGTAAGGCAGCGCTGGCATCATCGGAGACCAAGCAATGACCCTTAAATCAGCCACCAGCTCTGGAAACTGGCTCTGCGCCATATCCCAGCACACCGCATCAATGGCGGCGATATCAGCCTGTTGAGCAGCCACCATACGCACCGATTCCAGATGCGCGCCCGAATGAGCTGCCGCTTTAATGATCGAGCGGTTCCCAATGACGGCACGCAATGCCAGATGACCGGACAGGGAATCGACACCGTTAATGGCGGCGCGCGCATCGCGAACATCATCAATATTTTGCCAGCCAGAATTTTGATGCACGATAATGGCGCTGGAATAGTCGCTACCGTTGCACCCTGCCACAGCATAGTTTGGAATACCCAAAATCTGCACTTTGCCGCGCAGATGTTTCCAATAGGGATAGCCGCAGGTTTGCCCGACCAACAAGTCTGGCGAGGTCCAAATATCGTGAACGGCACCCTGCCGCGTCAACTTGTCAGGCGCATCAAAACCATCCGCGATTAGATGCGCCGCAAGGCCTTGCCACAAATCATCGTAATAGCCTCGCACCCCTTGCCAGTCATACATGGGTAGAGATGCGATCATGGCGGATTTTAGCTCTTGCTGCGGTTTTTCGTAGAAGTATTCAGACGCCGAAACGGGTGGGGCACCTGTTGCCGCATTCTAACGGCAAATTTTGCAAAGAGCGACCCATAACCCTTAATCGCGTAATAGGGCGGATGCTGCTCTGTCTGCAAGAAGTTCTCGCGGTACAGCGCTGGTAGGCGATACCACGGCGCGGTTGGAAAACTGTGATGCACACAGTGCAGATTGTTGTTGAGAAACAGCAGACCGAAAAACGGCGATGCATCGACAATGGCGGTTTTGGGCTGCCCGCCAATGGCCGCTTCATGCTCTGCAAATGTGCGCAGCATCAATATCGACATGCCCGGATAGGCAACAGCAGCAAAATAGAGCCAGATCGGAAAATCCGCCGCGTACAGCACAGGTAGAACAAGGCACAGCCCCAGGCCGTGCCAGCCCCATGCCACCAGCACCCGCTTGGCATGGGACTTTGCTCCCAGAACAATCGATAATTCTTTGCGGACAAACCCGAAAAGCGATAGCGCCGGGCCAATGGTCAACCGTCCCAACAAGGTGTTGTTGATCATCAAAATCCGTTGCATGGGCCAAGAAAGCGCCTGCCAATCACCGCGCGCTCGGTAAAAAGTTTCTGGATCGTCATAAGGGTCTGTCAGGTTTTCATCGCAATGATGGCGCAAATGCAGGCTTTTGAAGCGCAAATACGGAATGAAGATGCCAATCGGCATGCCCGCAAGCGCCATATTCGCAATGCAATTGCGAAACGGATGGCCGTGCAGCGCCTCGTGCTGCAAGGAAGAATGCAGCGTGACCAGCAGCGCCATCACAGGAAACAACAACCAGTAAGAAATGTGGGAATGCCCGATGAGAAGTAAAATCCAGCTGGTATAAACCGCTGCGAACAGCCCGATTGTGGGCCATTCTACCTTTGAGGGCCTGATACGAGATGTTTTGACAATGGGCGCAGATGCGCAGTCCATTTTTGCCGTTTCGTCGATAGCAGGCATCAATTTGTCTGGAAATTGCGTGGATTGCGCTTGATCTCGTGTCTGAAGTTGAATTTGATTTTCTGCCATTATTTCAATCCGGTAGGCTGGAGACATCCAACCAATGGCAGCAAGATGACAGCATGAGATTGCTTCTTCAACGATACAATGTGCAGCTTTAGTTGTTTATGGTATGCAAACACCAATAATGTTGTCTTTTCACAACATACGTTTATTATTCACAGCAGATGCTGCCACCGTGGGAATAGCAATGATGGACAAGCGTGATCTTGGAGAAATGTTTCGCACCCGATTGGTGGAGCTGGTGGCGCAATATAAGGGCAGTCAGGCGGAGTTTGCCCGCGAAATTGGCATTGATCGCTCTGCGCTTAGCCAATTATTATCGAGCAATATCAGCCGCCTTCCGCGCGCTGAAACGCTAAGGAATTTGGCTGAAACCCAGCAGGTCAGTCTGGATTGGCTTTTGGGTTTGAGCAATTCAGAAGCGCGCAGCACCCAGATCGAGCACACCACGGCGATTGAAGGCGTTTTTGAGCAGGAAAACGGCAGCCGCCTGGCGCAATGGCATGCCGACGCTGCGGGCTATAAAATCCGCTATGTACCAGCCTGGATACCGGACCTGCTCAGCACACCCGAAACCATCGCGTTRTTTTCYGGCAATMGACCCGGGCTGTTGRTSTCTGACAAGTTGCAGGGCTCKCATGARYTGCTGTCCTACACCCGCAAACCRGAAACCGATATGGAGGCCTGCATGCCMGTGCAGCGCCTGATATCGCTGTATCGYGGRGAAGGTATTTGGGCGGAAYTGAGCGAAGAGCAGCGCGCCGAGCAACTCGACCGCATGGAGCGGTTAACCCGCGAGTTGTACCCAACGTTTCGGCTGTTTCTCTATGATCAAAAATCAGCTTATTCAGCGCCCTATACGGTGTTTGGGCCAAAGCGCGCGGCGCTTTATATCGGTGATATGTATGTGATGATCAACGGCACGGACCACATCCGYGCCCTGACGCGCCACTTCGACGAGTTGATACGGCGTGCCACCGTCAACCCACACGAAGTGGCCGATTTCATCAAGGATATGAGAACGCGCGCTTAAAGCGCGTCCTTACCTGTCTCGCCTGTGCGGATACGCTGAGCGCTTTCCAAAGGCAGCACGAAAATCTTGCCATCRCCGATTTTRCCGGTGCGTGCTTCGCTGGCCAGCAAYTCGATAACCCGTTCGGCATCGGCTGCATCAACAGCTATTTCCAGCTTAACCTTGGGCAGGTAATGCACAGCATATTCCGCACCGCGATAAATCTCGGTATGGCCTTTTTGCCGTCCATAGCCCTTAACTTCGGTCACTGTCAGGCCGCTAATGCCAACTTCAGACAGGGCTTCCCTCACAGGGTCCARCCGATGTGGCTGGATGATTGCAATAATATATTTCATCTACTAACTCCAATTCTGTGAGGCCTAGTGCCGATAGCCGCTCTCGCCGTGGGTTGAAAARTCCAACCCTTCGATTTCCTCGTCAACCGTCACGCGCAAGCCRGTAATGGCCTTTGTAATCGCAACAATAATGATTGTGGCAACCACCGACCAGACCAGCACAGCGCCAACGCCCAATGCCTGAACRCCAAACTGCTCGCCAACTGTTGTGTCGCCAAGGCCAGTGCCGCCGGGCAAATCCACCAGGAAACCAACGCATAATGTACCAAGCGCGCCGCCGATGCCATGCACCGCAAGCACATCCAGCGMATCATCAATTTTAAAGCGCTGTTTGACCAGATCAACTGCGATATAGCACACCAAACCGCCCAGCACGCCAAGGATCATGGCTGCCATGGGGCCAACAAAGCCCGATGCGGGTGTAATCGTTGCCAAACCGGCAATCGTACCGGTGACCATGCCCACCAGGGATGGCTTGCCGAAGCGATACCATTCCACGGCAATCCATACCAAGGATGCGGTTGCCGCCGAAATATGCGTGACCAGCAAGGCCATGCCCGCATCGCCATTGGCCGCCAATGCACTGCCCGCATTAAAGNCATACCAGCCCACCCACAACATGGATGCGCCCACCATRACCATCCAWGGYGCATGAGGYGGCTTGATGGCTTCAGGGAAGCCGGTTAAACCATCAACTGAGGCAATCAGAACGTCCTCGACGCCGCGGTTCTGCAGATCGGTGAGCACCGAGAGCCAGAAGTTCGC
>NVXB01000103.1 GCA_002746425.1 Hyphomicrobiales bacterium
TTAATTTTTTTGTGCCCGCTATAGACCGCTTAAATACACCTTGTATCTGTTCTCGAATATAGTCGCACGTTTGTGCATTTCCAAAATAGCATCCTCGTAAGCCGAAATGGATGGCCTTTGCATTAGCAAAATCATATCCTGAGGCGTCGATTTCTACTCCTTCGAAAACCCCTCTTTCATTGCTGTAAAACTCCATCATTGCCTTCATGCACCCGTATTGAGACCCTGCACGGCAAGCCGCTTCAAAATATGGTAATAGCTCATCAGCATCAAGTTTTGGCTCGTCGGAATTACGGCCTACAACCTCACAATATTCTGCAATTCCATACCTGCATTCATCAATTTGCTTACCAAACTTTTCCTCCAAGAAAGATTGCGCTTGCGCATGGGTGAGAAGACTCCACCCTATGCAGCTTATTGTGAGTATCTGGCAAATTAGGAAGGTACTATTTTTCATATCAAAAAGTCGATTTTTATGAGTTTAGCTGATTTTCAGGCTCTCTTGAGCACAAGCTCGCTGGCAAGTCTTCCGCTGGAACGATATAATGAAAGTAGCACGTTTTGGATACAATCGACCAACCCATCTGCTTATGGACAGGGCTATATGGTCACCCGTTGACTGCGAAGGCTACACAGGTACCTCTTTGCCGAGGGCAACTGTCAGGAAATGCAGACCCAACCCATCAAATGCCGGGACTAAGCACCTATGTTTTAAAGTCTGCTTTCCACAAATCATGAGCTTTCTTGAACAGCTCCGGCTTTGCTTCAATACCATCTAAGGTAGCAACGGCTTGTTCAACTTGCTCGACCGAGTTCAATCCAGTGATCATGCTAGCGACAATCGGTGAATAGAGCGGAAAGCGCAGCGCGAATTTGGTCATGGAGTCGCCAATTTCATCGGCAAATGTCTCTGCAATGGCTTTGCGCTGGGCAAAAGCATTGGGGTTTTCTTTTCTCACCCGTTGCAGATAATGGCCTTCTGGCACCTCATCCCAGCTCGTGCGCTTATCCGACAGAATGCTTTGATACAGCGGGCGAATGCACAAAAAGCCCTGATTATCGCGCTCCATCTGCGGGAAGAATTCTGCCATATCCATTTCAATCGGATTGTGAAACGAGATCAACCCGGAGAACTTTCCGGTATCAAGCGCCGCGCGAGCAGAAGCCACGGTGTAGGGCAGTGTCATCAAATATCCGACCTTGCCTTCATCGCGCAATTTCTCAAAGGCGGCGTACATATCATCCATGACATCGGCCAGCATTTTCAGCCGGTGCTCATCATCATCGGGGCGGATGCGCCACATCCATTGCAGCACGGCAATACGGTCTGTGGCCAGCTCATCCAAAGCTTCCTCGACCCGCATGCGGAACTTGGCTTCGCTGAAAGAGCCATCATCCCAATCAGGAACGGGCAGTTTGATAACGTGATGAATATCGTTGCGCTTGGGGTGCTTGCGCAGCACGTCGGTCATCATCCAGCGGGTTTTATATTCATAGCTGGAGTGCAGAAAATTGACCCCGGATGCCAGTGCCGCTTCCAGCGCGCGTGCGCCTTCCTTCGAGACATCATTGTCATTGCCGTCCTTTGCCGCTGAGCGCATAGGCCCAAAACACAAAACAGAAACGTCGAGGTCTGTGCCTCCAATTCGCCGATAATCCATTGCAACTTCCTCCCAAGGTCAACACTCTTCTATATTAATATAGAGCAATTATGGCATTCGTGCAGGGGTAACGCGCGGAAACCCATCCGCGCGCAAGGGCAGTATGAGGTTAAAAGCTTGGTTTAGAGCCAGGAATCGTAATCGGAAACCAGCAAATGAGTGGGCGCGACATCTTCCTCAATATTGGAAAAGCGACCAATGGGCTGCTCAAAAATATTGTCGGTCAGATCGTCATTGACGGTGGAAACCTCGCCAATCAGCACATCGCCGCCATCGCCCCAAAAGCTGTGCCAGTTGCCAGGAAACAGGGTGACGCTTTCGCCAACCGACAGACGCAGAATATCGCCAGCCTTTTGAGTGCGGGCAATGCCATCGCAAAAGACGGTGACATCGCTATCGCGGTCGATGCTTTGATCGGGATGGGAATTGAAAAGCTGTAATGCCAGCGTCGCGCCGCCGCGGTTGATGATGTCCTCGGCCTTAACGATATGGCGGTGCATGGGGGACAGCTGGTCCTTGCGCGAGATCATGATTTTCTCGGCATAGCACATGCCGCCGCCGCGCTTCAGATCAGCCTGATCACCGTTGCGAACAGTGAACAAAAACAGGCCCATCTCATCAAATTTCTCTGCGCCATAATCGGTGATATCCCAGCCCAGTCGGGCGTTCAATATCGCATCAATATCACTGCGGCGCGCTTTCATTTCATCCGGTGTGAAGTAGGCAAATGGCGGCAAGCGAAAGCCAAAGGATTGAATGAAATCATCGGCTTCGGCCATGATGTGATTGATTTTGGAACGCTTCATAATTTCCTCTTATGCGTTGGAGAACAGGACATCCTGATCAACGAGATATCGATTGGCCAGCGGCATTGTTGCAGCGCCAATGGCGCGGGCTTTACTGCCAATATTGCCAGCCAGAATTTCTGGCACTTGTACACCTTTAAGGTTTTGCTTGTTAAACGCCTGAGCCGTTTTTTCACAAAGCTTTGTGCGCACATGGGCCGGAAATGCCCCGTCTATAATGATAGCCTGAAAGTCGATAATGGCGCAGCAGGTTAGCGCTGCCATGGCCAGATAACGCGCTGTATCGTCGATCCACTGTTCCAATACAAGCCCGAATTCATCCCACTTTTCAACAGATTCCCAAATCGGTTTTGGGTCAATACCAGCTGCCCGCAACTGGTTTTCCAGCGTGGCCAAACTTGCCTCATCCAGCAGTTGGGCGTTGCTTTGCCCTGATTGCGCCAGAGGTAAAGAGCCAAAAGCGGCAGCATTTCCGCTGCGCCCGGGATAGACCGAATGGTTGAGAACAATGCCGCCACCAATGAAGTAACCCACAAAGAAATAAGCGAATTCCTGATAGGTCTGGCCGCCGCCCAAGATCAGTTCAGCACTACAGGCCGCCGTCGCATCATTTTGCAGATAGACCTGCAAACCGCTTCTTTGCGCAACTTCAGCCGCAATATCAAAATCTTTCCAGGCACTGAGTTCCGTAATCGGAACGTCCATGATTTCGCTCCAATTCCACAGCTCGGAAGGGATCGCCAGGCCAAGACCGCACACCCGATTTTGAAGGTTTTTTGGCAGTGTTCCAATCAATTTTGGCAAATCCTGATCAACAAAATCCAGAACATCATCGGGAAGTGGATAGGCAAATGGTCGCGTGCGCGCGGCACGAATGGTGCCGCAAAAATCCATTAAAACCAGCTCAGCGCTTCTGCGGCCAATTTTTAAACCAACGGAAAAAACRCCCTCTGGATCAAGCTTCATAGGGGTTGAAGGCTGGCCAACTTTRCCGCGTTGCGGCGCGCCGCGCAGCAGCAATTCATCGGCTTCCAGATCGCGGATTAAAATGGTCACTGTTTGCGCCGAAAGCCCGCTACGCCGCGCAATTTCRGCCTTGGGAAGCGCCCCGTGACGGCGRATAAGCGTRAGCACCAARCGCTGGTTATGCGCGCGCACACGGCCYTGGTTCGCGCCCCCGCCGGGGTCAACGACAGAACGCTGCGTCGCATTCTTAWWRGGYGTCATRTGAGMGGTGCCATGCGTATTCCACGTTAGGTTTAATCGGGCGGCTATGKCGTTAATCATGCATGYGCCCTTCAATAAATCAATCGGATTTACTTATTGACAGGATCAAAATTACAATGTGATGATGCTACAAAGTCCTACTAAAGTATTGGGCTTCAAAATCGCTTCAGGGAAAGCGAATACCGAGGAGAAATACATTCATGAAGAAGTTATTTTTGACAACAGCACTGGGTGCACTGGCACTTGCAGGCGTGTCTATGACATCCGCAAATGCAGCCGGYCATTCCATTGGCGCATGTYTGATTACCA
Source organism: Hyphomicrobiales bacterium (assembly GCA_002746425.1). Lineage (GTDB taxonomy): Bacteria > Pseudomonadota > Alphaproteobacteria > Rhizobiales. The sequence continues at coordinate 4,004 of NVXB01000103.1, forward strand.
AAACAGACATCAACCCTTTCTTTGTAAAAATGAAAGAAGGCGCGACTGCCAAAGCTGAATCTTTGGGCATTAAACTGTCCAGTTACGCTGGTAAAGTTGATGGCGATCATGAAACCCAAGTACAGGCCATCGAAACCTGCATCGCATCTGGCGCTAAAGGCATTTTGCTGACCGCATCCGATACGAAAGCTATTGTAGATGCTGTTAAGCAGGCCCAGGATGCTGGCTTGTTGGTGATTGCACTTGATACACCGCTTGAGCCAATTGATGCAGCTGATGCAACTTTCGCAACAGACAATTTTGAAGCTGGTCGCCTGATCGGTGCATGGGCTAAAGCCAAGCTTGGCGCCGATGCTGCTACAGCTAAAATCGCGATGCTTGATCTCAATGTAAGCCAGCCAACTGTTGGCGTTCTGCGCGATCAGGGCTTCATGACTGGCTTTGGTATTGACGTTAAAGACGTGACAAAATGGGGCGATGAAGACGATCCACGCATCGTTGGCCACGAAGTAACTGCAGGCAATGAAGAAGGTGGCCGTAAAGCCATGGAAAACCTTCTGCTCAAAGACCCAGACATCAATGTTGTCTATACAATCAATGAGCCTGCTGCTGCCGGCGCGTATGAAGCACTCAAAGCCTTTGGTAARGAAAAAGGTGTTTTGATCGTGTCTGTTGATGGCGGTTGCCCGGGCGTTCAGAACGTTGCTGATGGCGTTATTGGTGGCACATCCCAGCAGTATCCTTTGYTGATGGCTTCCCTTGGTATTGAAGCTATTAAAAAATGGGCTGAAACTGGCGAGAAACCAGCACCAACACCTGGTCTTGAGTTCTTTAACACCGGCGTAAACCTGGTGACAGATCARGCAGCTGATGGYGTTYCRTCCATCTCTGTTAAAGAAGGCATGGACCGTTGCTGGGGCTAACGCCTAACGCAATAACCAGATAGACTAGCTTGTCGGGCGGATCAAAACTGGTCCGCCCGATTGCTTGTAAAACGATAATTGGCAATTKKRRYGCGTTCAYAAAAYARGACGTAACCTATTGTTKMAAAAKAATTTTACGAGATAGAACATACGAATTGGGAGCGTATCAGAGCATCACATGAGCACTCAGACACCAGACGCCRGCGACACCGGTATCGCCWAATTTGAMCAGRGCCATCGCGGCCCACTTGCTGTCATTCAGCACTTTCTTCACGGCAACCCAGCCATGGTGCCGGTCATCATCCTGACATTTTCAATACTTGTTTTTGCAGTGGTTGCCGGCGAGCGCTTTTTCTCGCCCTTCACCCTTGGTCTGATCATGCAGCAAGTCGCGATTGTGGGCATTTTGGCCTGCGCGCAGACGCTGATCATCATCACCGCCGGTATTGATCTGTCGGTCGCCGCCATCATGGTTTTAGGCTATGTGGTGATGGGCAAATTGGCCGTCGAATATGGCGTCCCCACGGCATTGGCGATCACTGGCGGCATTTGTGTGACTATGCTTTGCGGCCTTATCAATGGCCTGCTGGTAACCCGCCTAAAACTGCCGCCCTTTATCGTGACGCTGGGCACATGGCGCATATTTATCGCCATTGTTTATCTTTATACTGGCTCGCAATCGATCCGCTCTCAGGATATCGAAGCCACAGCCCCAGCGCTCAAGTTTTTCGGTAACAAGCTGGAATCGCTTAATAATATTGCAGGGTTTAATCTAAACATCACTTACGGCGTGGTGTTGATGATCCTGATTTTCCTCGTTTTCTGGTACATGCTCAACCGCACCGCCTGGGGGCGGCACGTCTATGCGGTGGGCGATGATCGTGAGGCTGCGGAGCTTGCTGGCATCCAAACCGACAAGGTTTTGGTCTCGGTCTATGTGGCGGCTGGATTGATTTGCGGCATTGGTGCCTGGGCGGCGATTGGCCGGGTTGGTTCCATCAGTCCGACCAGCTTTTTCGAGGGCAATCTGGACAGTATTACCGCCGTGGTTATTGGCGGAACGTCGCTGTTTGGCGGGCGCGGGGCGGTGGTTGGATCGCTGTTTGGCGCGTTGATTGTGGGCGTGTTTTCAGCAGGTCTCAAACTGGCGGGGGCAGACCCGCAATGGCTGTTATTCGCCATTGGTTGCCTCATCATTGGCGCTGTCGCGCTTGATCAATGGATCCGGAGGGTGTCATCATGAGCACGCAACAACAACCCATTCTTGTGGGCCGCAATCTGGTCAAGAATTACGGCAAGGTCGTGGCGCTGGACCAGGCCAATTTCGAGCTGTATCCCGGCGAGATTTTGGCTGTAATAGGCGATAATGGTGCCGGTAAATCCACCCTCATAAAAGTTCTTTCCGGTGCGGTAACGCCGGATAGCGGCGAGGTGCTTTTGGATGGAAAACCTGTGCAATTTCAATCACCTATGGCCGCGAAGGAAGCAGGTATTGAAACAGTTTATCAAAACCTTGCATTGTCTCCAGCGCTTTCAATTGCCGATAATATGTTTATTGGCCGCGAGATACGCAAACCCGGTTTTATGGGCAAATACTTTAGGCTGTTGGACCGCGCCGAAATGCAGCGACGCGCCCGTGCAAAACTGACTGAGCTGGGCCTGATGACCATTCAAAACATCAATCAGGCCGTGGAAACGCTTTCCGGCGGCCAACGGCAGGGCGTTGCTGTGGCCCGTGCGGCGGCTTTCGGGTCCAAAGTCATCATCATGGATGAGCCAACAGCGGCCCTTGGCGTCAAAGAGTCACGGCGAGTTCTTGATTTGATTCAAGATGTTAAGTCTCGCGGCATGCCGATTGTGCTGATCTCTCACAACATGCCGCACGTGTTTGAAGTGGCTGACCGCATCCACATTCACCGCCTTGGAAAACGCCTTTGCGTGATCGATCCCAAAAAATATTCCATGTCCGATGCCGTGGCCCTTATGACCGGTGCCAAAGAGCCCGATGCGGAAGATTTGGCGGCCTAGGCTTTCAGAAAAACACCTGGTTTTATTTGGAACATATGCACTGAAACAGCCCGATTTTTCGGGCTGTTTTGCGTTGTGAAATCCTGTCCGAAATACCAGATAACAAGGGCTGTACATGCCCTTTATCTCCGGTGTCGCCTGTTATGCCTCTCCGCTGTCATCCTCTGACTTGATCAGAGGACCCGTCTTTGCGCCGATCTCTCAAGAGGTGGTTTAGTTCAGGCACTTGTCTGGTTGGTCGTACTAAAAGCCTCTTGGTTTATCTCATTCGTCTTTTTACTCAGCCCAAAATGCCTTATGGCAATGCAATGCTCTGCGCGTGGCGGAACATATTTTGCGGATCATATTTGGCCTTAACGGCCTGCAAGCGCGGATAATTATCGCCCCAATAGGCTTGGGCGAAATCACGTAAATCTGGGTCGCGGTAATTGACATAAGCACCGCCGGTCACAAAGGGGCGCAGGGCTTGTTGCATGGAGGCGAGCGCTGCATGGGCTGCGGTGCTGTCCTGTTTTTCAGTGATAGAGCTGGCGAGCTGTACTAAAAAGGCCGCATCGCGGTGGGGGTAAGCTGTGTCATCAATCGTTGGGGTTGCCGCCGCGCCGCCTAGTGCTTCAAACATCAGATTCACGCTTCCCAATGGCAAATCAGTTAGCTGACCCAGCAAGACACGGCACGCCGAACTTTCCATGGGTGCGGCGCAAAAGGCGGATTGGTATTTTGTTGGAAAATAGTGGCCTGGGTCTTTCAAAATATGCTCTTCCAAAATGGCGCGTAAAGAGCCGATGAATACTTTGGAGGGTTCCAAATGGGCGATGCCCAGTGGGAATGTCTTGAACTGCGCCAAAAAATCCGCTGCCCCGGCCAGCATTTGGCCGTTAATGACAAAAAATACATTTTTGCCGGGGTAGGGAATGACGTTGCATTGGCTGGTTAATCTTGGGTCTGTTTGGTGCGCCCATGTTTGCCATTGCGCAAAAAATTCTACGGCTTGCTCAAAGGGTAATTTGACCGCGAGCTCAAAGGATGTCGCCTGCTGGGGCGATGGCGCAATGGGGGCCAGCACAAATGTAAATTCGCTGACCAACGCAATCGAGCCACCGCCACCCTTTAACGCCCAAAACAAGTCCGGGTTTTCGCTGGAGCTGGCCGTTAGGGCGTTGCCCATACCATCTATCACCTGTGCTGATACCAGTTGATCGCACAGCAATCCGTAAGCCCGTGCGGCATAGCCAACGCCGCCGCCAAGGCAGTGGCCACCAACCCCAACACTGGGGCACCAACCAGCCGCCACGACCAAATTGCGTTGGGCCGCTTCCAAGTGCAAATCCACCAATTGGACACCGGCGCCAACGCGTACATGAATGCCATCACCATCAAACTCGATGTGGTTCAGCTCGCGCAAATCTATCACGGCGCTGTCGCTTTGCGAGTGACCGGCAAAACAGTGTCCGCCCGAGCGCACAGCAAAGCGCAGCCCACGGGCCTGAATATCGGCAAAGGCCTGCTCGACATGGGCATGCGAGCGGCATAAATAGCGAAATTTCGGCAGCTTTTGCAGGTGGAATTGAAAACCCTGCGCATAATATGCCGCATCTTGGTTAATGCTTTCGATGATTTGTAAATTTCCAGAAGGCAAGACTGAAAGCGTGGGCAAGGGTTGCGTCGAAGCAGCTTGGGCGCTTTGGTTTATCACGCTAGAGCCAAGTGTTCCCGCAATAACTGAGCCAGCTGATGCTGCCAGTAGCGCGCGCAAAACATCTCGTCTGTGCGGGCGAGGGGCTTGTTTCTTAGGCATTACAATTTGGCACCAATTTCATGTCGTATATCAACCTAACGTCATCCATGAAGCTCAGTCCAGCAAACTTTTTTCCGTATTGATGCGAATAGAGGCTTTGACTTTTAAGGAATTGATAAGTATTAATAACTGGTGTAAATTACTTATAATACTATCGACTTGTTGGGCGAGTAACCTGCATTGCAATTCTCGTGACCGTGTTGGGGTGATGATTAAATGAAATTTTTGACAGTTATTCGAGGTGCGTTTGCTACTTCTTGTCTTGTTCTTAGCGCAATCTTGTCATCGACGGCACCTTCGCAGGCGGGTAACAGTCCATTGGCATGTAGTTTTTTTACATCGCCCACATCTACTTCTGCATTAGCTATTATTTTGGCACAGGGTGATGTGATCCAAGTCATCAGCGCAACAACAGCCAGCCAGGTGATTGACGGATCCACGACGCTTGCAGTGCCTTCGACGTCTACTGCTGGAGTAACGCCGGGTTTATCCCCTGGCACCTATAACTTCACTCCAGATGGGGGCGGTTCAGCTACATACAGCTGTACTCCTGCTGGCACGGTCTCCCAAACGGACCAACAAGAAACCGGCAGTCAGATTGTTCTGCGCCATACGGCACATACCATTACTGATCAGGTTGGCTCGCAAGTGATGTCCACTTTGCTAAATGGTTCATCGCCAAGTGGCACGCTGTCTTACACAGGTTCCAGCGCCGATGTTTCCATCAGCCTTGAGCAATTACTGCGCCAGAACAAGGCCAACAAGGCCATTGAAACTGTCGCATTGGGCTATGGCGAGGGTAGTAACCCCCTGGCCGATGCGCCTTTGGCCTATAATGTTTGGGCGCGGGTGAATTACGGCAAATATTTTGGCGATGGCATGGAGCTGGATGGCGGTATTTTCAACGGCCTGCTTGGCTTTGATTACCGCATTAGCGACAAGGCCGTCATTGGCCTACTGACCGTTTACGAAGATTTCGATTTTGAATTTGATGCTGCAAACGGCACGCTGGAAGGAAACGGCATAACCATTGGTGCTTATGCGGGCATGAAATTGACGCCAAACCTGGTGGCAGATATTACCGTTAGCCACACTTGGTTAAACTACGATAATGAAGTTGCAGGCGATAAGGGCAGTTTTGATGCTTCACGCTGGATATTCAGTGCGAATTTGACCGGGTCCTTTAACTGGAACCAGTTGATAGTCGAGCCCAACGCAGCTGTGTTTATCTCGGTTGAGGATCAAGAATCATACGTTACCAATGCAGCTGTTTCCGTTGCCAGCAAGGATATCACCTTGGGACGGATATCTGTTGGGCCGCGCATACGCTTGCCTATCATGCTGGGCTCAGGCCCTTCAATCAGCTTGTGGGCGATGGCCAAAGCCGAGTATGATTTCTCATCGGTGGATACAATCGCAAGCACCAATTTCTCCGGAAACGACGTGTTCTCTGCCCGCATTGGCTTGGGGCTTGATGCGGCGATCAATCAGGCAACGTCCCTTGGGTTCTCTGTCGAGGGGCATGGCCTTGGCGGCGGAGAATATAATGCCGTCAATGTTGATGCGTTTATAAAGGTGGCTTTTTAAGCCACCCTTTCAACTTTAATACCCCATCATGCCTTTAAGCTCTGGCAGCACGGTTGCTGCCAGCACGCCCACACCAGCACCGATGGCAAGGCGCAGGCCGACGCCGCCAAGGCTGGGGGCGAGCGCCGATAAAACACCGCAAATGGCCGCGTACCAGGCAACAGCTGTAAAATCGAATGGCATAAAGTAATCCTTTGCACTTGGCGTGATCACGTTTCTCATACCTGCCAATGTGAAGAGAAGTGCGGCAAACTGTCAACTTAACAAAGTGCAATCGGTGGCAAAGCTGCTTCAATTACGGCAAAGCTGCTTCAATTACTGGCCCAAACGGCGCGCGCAACCTTAAAAAACTGCCCCGTCATACCTACATATACAGTAACAGCGGGAAGCAACGGGCAGGTTTACAAGTCGCTGCCCCAAACCAATCTGGTTCCGCATTCCCGGTATAAAGGGGTAAAGATTATGAGCAATACAGATAAAACAGCGCACCCAACCGCACCAACTAGCGAAGAACGCTCTATTTGGATGCGCGGCGCGTTGATGCTGGTTTTCGCGTTTTTCTTTGGCATCGCAGAAGCGTTGCTGATGGTTGCGGCGGTGGTGCAATTTGTGTGGATGGGCGTTACCAAAGAGCGTAACCAGCTGATTGTGGATTTTGGCCACAGCGTGGGCGAATGGCTCAAGCAGGTGGCGCTGTTCCAGAGCGGCGCATCAGATGATTTGCCCTTTCCCTGGGCGCAATGGGACAACGACTAGACATATAAAAACGGCGCGGAAGTGATCCGCGCCGTGCCTATAATAAATCCCAAAAAGTCTATTTATACAGCAGCACTGTTTTGTCGGCGGCGCGATCATAAAGGTACAGATAACGGCCTCTTGCGCGGATTTGCGTTGTGTTGGCAATGGCTTGCGTCGTGGCAAATTCCACATCTCCGGCATGGCCATGGCAGCCTCTTTTAGTGCCTATGACGGCAGAGAAATTGATGCGGCCATTGGCAAGGCTATAGGACGTGTTGTTGGTGTTACAGCCCACATAAAACGACAGGCTGCCATTGGAGAAGGTCAGCTCATTATGGCCCAGCTGGTTTCTGTCTATTTTGGTATAATTGCCGCGGATCACCACGCTATGCACGCTCCAGGTACCGTTCAGCTCGGATAATTGCGGGATATGAGTGGGGGTTGCGGCGGCATTAGCGGCCTGTGGTTTGACGAATTCAAACTTTTCCCATGAGGAGGGAGACTGCACGGTGACAGCCGCAAGTTTGGAGCGCTGCGTTAAACCGGCGCGCACCCATTTGCCGTTTTGCACGGATTTAAGATTAAATGTTTGGCCGCCGCGCATGTGCAGYTCAAARATTTCCCARCCMCGAATATGCGGGCTGCCAGTGCCMAGCMAGGTGTCCTGGCCAATGCCGGCGCGCACATAAGTGCCGGATGAAACATGCTTGAAAGNAAYRCGGTTGCCCTGCAGGCGCACCAGCTCAAAGCGATCAGAATTGCCGGGGCGCTCGGCCGTGGCCTGCATRAGRCCGCCCTCAACGGTCACGAATTTGCCACTCTGTACAGATTTGATGTGAATAATATCGGCGATGGAAGCKGTGGCTGTCARCGCGATWGCGCCAAKGCCCAGAAGCGTCGCTTTTACAAAATTGCGGGTAGGAAARGAATACATGATAATRCCTCAGATTGGTTTTGACGCCGCAAGATATAGATCAGGCGTCCTGAACCTTATTTGAAATGTCGGTTCAAATTCAGTTCATGTATTTTTGCATGCGAAAATCTTAAAACTATGTATTGAACTATGGTGAATAACTKCCTCAAYGACGATTTAATCTTGAAAGATGCCTTTCTGCCATGAAATTCAGYGCCATTTTTGCTCTRCTCCTGACGTTGCTCTTTACGCCGCATAATTTTGTRCATGCCCAGACAGCCGATGCGCTGAAGGCTGATATTRCCGGCAGTGACACCATWTCKGCCGGGCGCGATGTGCCTGCCGACAGAGATATTGCCCRSCGYATTCAGGGTATTTTTGCCGAGATTGGCACGCTGCAAAAAGTGCGCGTTACGGTTAGCTCCGGGGTGGTAACGCTGCGCGGCGGCGTGCCCGATCAAACCGCGATTGATCAGGCCGAAATTTTGGCCGGGCGGGTTGAGGGCGTGGTGGCCGTGGCCAATTTGCTGCAAGAGGAAACCTCGGTTTCCCAGCGCATTGTGCCGATTATGGAGCGGCTGGTCGAGCGCGCCTTACAGGGGGTTAATTACCTGCCGCTGCTCAGCGTGGCGCTGCTGGTTTTCATCATCATAAGTGTCATTGGCTGGTGGCTGGCGGCGCGCAATTGGCTGTTCGAAAGGCTTGCGCCCAACGCCTTTATCTCCGGCCTGCTGCGCCAAATTGTGCGGCTGGTGTTTTTAGGCCTTGGCCTTGTGCTGGCGCTGGACATTATGGGCGCGAGCGCGCTGATAGGCACCATTTTGGGCGCTGCCGGTATCGTCGGCCTGGCTGTTGGTTTTGCCGTGCGCGACACGGTGGAGAACTATATCGCCTCCATTTTGCTCAGCCTGCGCCAGCCGTTTCGGCCTAATGATTTTGTCGATATTGCCGGGCATCAGGGCCGGGTTATTCTGCTCACCTCGCGCGCCACGGTGCTACTGTCGATGGATGGCAATCACATCCGTATTCCCAATTCAACCGTGTTTAAAAGCGTCATCATCAACTACACCCGCCACCCGGAGCGCCGCTTTGGTTTTGAAATTGGCGTGTCGCCCAATTGCGATTTGCAGGAGGCGGTGGAAACCGGGTTGGAAGTGTTGAACGAGCTGGATTTTGTGCTCAAAAAACCCCTGCCAGAGGGGTGGATTCATGGCTTTGGCGATTCCACCATGCAATTATGGTTTGCCGGTTGGATCAACCAGCGCGAAACCAGCCTGAAACGCGCGCAGGGGCAAGCCATACGCCTGATCAAATTGCGCTTTGAGGAGGCTGGTATTGAGATGCCGGAACCTGGTATGCGCATCACCATGCTTGGCAGCGAGCCAACCGGTGCGGTGCCCGCCAAGCCTGTGAGGCCAAAAATCATTATCGATGATGATGTGGAAGATGCCGATATCGCCGTTCAGGTTGATGTTGAGGCGTTTGTCGTTGAAGAGCGCGAGCAGATGAAAGACCAGGATTTGCTCAAGGATGATGGCCCGCAAGAGGTGGGCTAGGGGTTGGATTGTTGGTGGTTGGCTGGCTTGGCAAATAAAATACCAGCTTGATGTACCTCCTCTCACCGTCATCCTCGGGCTTGACCCGGGGACCCATTGGCAACTCGGGTTGGCATGGCACCAACGTTAGTCCTGCAAACACATTTGTATGTTGGAA
>NVXB01000104.1 GCA_002746425.1 Hyphomicrobiales bacterium
CTTTTTTTATTGGTAAATGGCAGATTTACGTGGGCACGCTCACTTAGCGCGGCTCATACCGTTTACAATGTGGGGCTGTTTCTTTCATAAACGTTTTATGGAAAATGAACCCAATGAAAAGAGCCCCATAAGGCCGACCAATGATGAAGCGCGGCAGCTTGGCAAACAGCTTATGCGAGATGCCCGCTTTGCGGCGCTTGCAACTTTTGAACCGGATAGCGAGTTTCCCGTTGTCAGCCGCATTGCCTTTGCGCTGGACGATAATGGTCTGCCGGTTTCGCTGATATCTACCCTTGCGCTGCATACAAAGGCGTTGCTCAAGAACCCGTTATGCTCGCTTTTGGTGGGGGAGCCTAAAAAAGGTGATCCGCTGGCGCATCCGCGTATTACATTGCAGGCGCGTGCGCAGCAAATCGATAAGAGCGGTGAAGAATACGTGGCATTGCGCGCGCATTATTTGGAAATCCACCCCAAATCCAAACTTTATGTGGATTTTGGTGATTTCTTCTTCTTTCGGTTTGCGGTGCAATCTGCTTATCTTAATGGTGGGTTTGGCAAAGCCTTTATCTTGAAGCCTGAAGATTTACGAGGTGCTTATGCGGGTAATTGATGGCCCCACAATTGAAGCTAATGTTGACTGGCTGCAGCTGGTGGATGCGCTGAAAGCCGGGCATGCGTTGCCCAAGGCTGAGATTGGCGACACTTTGTTGTGGCGGCAGCAGAAGAAATTTCTCGTCCGCTCTGCATGGATAGAAGGGCTGGGCGCGTGCACCAAATCGGTGACGGTTTATCCGGAAAACCCATCCAAAAAGCCTGCTTTGCCATCTGTTCAAGGCCAAGTGCTGTTGTTTGATGAGGAAAGCGGTGCGCCGGTGGCTATGCTTGATGGACCAGCGGAAACACGTCTCAAAACGGCTGCGGATAGTGCCCTTGGCAGTTCGCTTTTGTCGCGGGAGAATTCTGAGTTTTTGCTGATGGTTGGTGCTGGCAATATGGCTCGATCTTTGATTGAAGCGCATTTGGCGGTACGTCCCAGCCTGCAAAAAGTCCTTATCTGGAACCGCACACCCAAACGCGCACAGGAATTGGCGGCGCTGCTGACAAAGGAACTTGAGATTGATGCGGAGGCTGTCATTGAGCTGGACGAAGCTGTGCCTGAAGCCGATATTGTTTGTAGCGCAACCATGGCCCACAAACCGCTGATCAAGGGGGATTATGTATCGCCCGGCACGCATATCGATCTGGTYGGTGCYTATACYCAAATCATGCGCGAAGCGGATAATGAAACTCTGATCAAGGCGCGATTGTTCTCGGACTGTTTTGAAACAACGCTGGAGCATATTGGCGAGTACCGCGTGCCACTTGCAGAGGGCACGATCAAGCGYTCKGATATTCTGGCGGATTATTATGGMCTGTTGTCGGGCGAAGAAGGCCGGCTCGATGATGACGACATTACCGTGTGCAAAAATGGCGGTGGGGCGCATCTGGATYTGATGATTTCTGCGCATCTTGCARAACARWCGGAAAGYYYAAATGCCTGARATAGACCGCGAGACAAATCAGCTTCGTCAYGGTGGCCAGATACTGGTTGATCAACTGCGCATACAGGGCATTGAGCGGGTGTTTTGTGTGCCCGGCGAAAGCTATCTGGCGGCGCTGGACGGGCTTTATGATTCTGGCATTGATACCATTGTGTGCCGYCAGGAAGGCGGCGTTGCCATTATGGCCGAGGCCACCGGCAAGCTAACCGGAAAGCCCGGTATTGGCTTTGTCACCCGTGGTCCGGGCGCGACCAATGCTTCTGCTGGTGTGCATATTGCACATCAGGATTCCACACCGATGATTTTGTTTATTGGGCAGGTAGCGAGCGATCAGAGGGRCCGCGAAGCCTTTCAGGAAGTTGATTACCGGCAGATGTTTGGCCCCTTGTGCAAATGGGTTGCCGAGATAGACCGGATCGACCGGATACCAGAATATCTGTCCCATGCGTTTTATATGGCTACCAGTGGCAGGCCGGGGCCTGTTGTGCTGGCTCTGCCAGAAGATATGCTGTTGGGCAGTGCAATTGTTGAAGATGCAAAGCCCTTAGCGCCGCTTGCCAATGGCATYAATRCTGCRGATTTACAGCAGGTTGCCGAYGCGATTTTGGCCGCCAAACGCCCGTTTATCATTGCTGGCGGTGGTGGCTGGTCGGCGCARGTRGGSCARRAYCTGCAAAAATTTGCTRAACGTTTTAAATTGTCCGTTGGCACCAGCTTTMGGTGTCAGGATTATTTTGATAATTCCCATCCCAATTACGCCGGAGATGTGGGCATTGGCATCAATCCGGTTTTGGCGCAGCAGGTGAAAGACAGCGATTGTCTGGTTGTTATCGGCTCGCGGCTTGGGGAGATGACCAGCAGYGCCTACACGCTGTTTGATATTCCAAGCCCGCAGCAAAAGCTGATCCACATTTACCCAAGCGCAGATGAACTTGGCCGGGTTTATCGCCCGGATTTTGGTGTTGTGGCATCCTCGGCAGATTTTATTKCCGCGCTGGCAACGCTGCCGACGCCAGATAAAACACCTTGGGCGCAAGNAACTGACACGGCACAYCARGCGTTTCTGGATTGGCAAGTTCTGGAAGAAACCGCTGGCGATTTRAAGCTGGAGCAGATGGTGGGACATTTRCGCGATGTRCTGCCCGCCAATTCTATYCTCACCAAYGGCGCGGGYAATTATGCCACCTGGCTRCATCGCTAYTACCGCTTTACCAAATACCGCACCCAACTGGCCCCRACCTCTGGTTCGATGGGCTATGGATTGCCYGCTTCTGTTGCCGCYAAATTGCAGCATCCAGACMGGCCYGTCATATGCTATGCTGGTGAYGGGTGTTTTCAGATGCATATGCAGGAATYTGGCACGGCGTGTCAGTATGGTGCCAAYATTATTGTCATCATTTCCAATAACGGCATTTATGCTACCATTCGCATGCATCAAGAGCGCACTTATCCGGGCCGGGTGAGCGGTACTGTTATGCGCAATCCAGATTTTGCCGCCCTGGCTCAAAGCTACGGTGGATACGGCGAGACTGTTACAAGTGATGCAGATTTTCCCGCCGCATTGCAGCGCGCCATGGATGCGGGTGTGCCAGCAATCCTTGATTTGAAAATTGATCCACGTGTGATTTCGCCACGTATGATTTTGAAWRAWYYKTMRKRTGGYCWWTTTGGAAAAATATCGCGAAACCCGGGAAGACGTTCTGATYGCYGCYATGCAGACCCTGCAAYTGGCAACTTTGATGACGCARACYRAGACCGGKTTTGAGTTTTCCCAYGTGCCTATGCTGGTTAAAAAGGTGGGTGAYGATATTTTTCTGGARGGTCATGTYGCRCGYTCYAACASCCATTGGAAAGTGGCYGATGTGGGGCCAAGTGCCGCYATTTTTCARGGRCCGCAYGCCTATGTTTCTCCCTCTTGGTATCCCAGCAAGCAAGAGCAYGGCAAAGTTGTGCCAACGTGGAATTATCTRGCCGTGCATGCCCAYGGGCARTTGGAAGCTGTGGACGATCAAGATTTTCTTYTGGAGCAGCTYAAGGAACTCACGCAGCGCAATGAAGATACGCGCGCGCAGCCATGGACCCTATCTGATGCGCCYGACAAATACATACCGGCGCTTAGTCGCGGTATTGTCGGTTTGCGCTTTCGCATTGAGCGGCTGGAAGGCGTTTGGAAGATGAGYCARAAYCGCTCTGAGGCTGACATACAGGGTGTCGTMGATGGTTTGTCGGCAGAGGGYGAAGGTGCCGCAGATGTCGTTGCCAATGTTGTTAAATCTATAAATGGCTATGAYGCTGCTTGAGCTAYCCGATGGTGAATCCTAGAGGCTTCGCTCCATAACCATCATATCGAAAGCAAGGTCGCCGGTGAATTGAACACTTTTCTTGCCAATTTCGTGAAAACCAACGCTTTTATAAAACGCCACCGCTGAGAGGCTGGAAAAGYAGGACATTTTTACGGCTTTTCGCTTTTTTGCGGCGTCAAATGAGTGGTCCAATATCCGGCGTGCCAGTCCCTTGCGCAGAAAGTCCGGGTGAGTGGCAACATGTCGGATATGCGCCGTTCCTGTAATGTAGCGTTTCTTGGCCCCCGGCATAACACGGCTCCAGCCACCACAAGCTGCGGGCTCTCCATCAACAAACATAAGGTAATARGTCYCGCTTTTTAGCAAYGCAGGYTGCGCGACAGACATGAATGGCACGGCCTGCTGCAAGACAYCATCGGGATAAAAWCCCTTTAGCAATGCACCATAAGAAACTGTGAGAATGGCCTCAACAATTTCACGATCCGCCAGTGTRCARGGGCGCAGTTCAAGTGTCGTCATCATCAATCTCTAGCGCATGNTTTTTCATGTGCTGGTAAATYCCTGAGGCCTGYTCCACKATTTTTAGCTGAGCATCGGATAAGGCAACGCTATTGGTTTCCGGCGGTGCAAACCCKGTYGATTTGACCACGGCATCATACCAGTGCGAAGCCCACACGCCGTCGCTTYCGCGCTGGCCYATTGGCCATGACAACATGGTTTGYRAAAACGGGATGTTCAGCGCTTTACAAAGCGCCGCCATCGCATTTCTAGGCGCTCGGCGCACATCATGGGCATCAATGACCGGGGGAGCTTTGCCMGTGGCMTCRCACACCATATCAAACAGCTCMACCTGYTGGGTGAAGCCGATATCATTCAAGGATATTTCATCGTGCTTTTTGCCGTAGCTTGCCACGACGCGCGCTGGGTCGCGGATTAAGAACGCGTTGGTAAGGCTGCTGATCCATGCCCGGTCATAGGCTGGCAGCATGTGATGAGTCATGTGCTTTTGATAGAAAATCGGCGTTTGATCATCCGGAGTTTGACAGGCGGCGGCAACAGATTGCCAGTTGATGTCACCGGCGGCCATAACCTCATCAGCCATGGGGTGCTTCAGGCCGGTATCATGCAGATAGGCCGCATAGAACGGCTCGTCCCACACCTTGGTATCCGGCCGGTTTTCAAAACTGCGCATCATGGCTGTCGATAGGTTTCGTGGGCCGGACCACATGGCAATGATGGCTTTTTCAGAAGACGGTTCTTGCATAATATGGTTTTGCATAAAAACTGGCCGAAATGGTTTCTCGTGTTATGTGTAACTGTGGCACCTTGTTGATGCCAGTGCGAAATTGCGGAGTATTATCATGGCCGGGTTCTTCAAAAAACTATTTGGTGGCGGCGAGCCAGCAGCACCGGCAGAGCCGCACAGCTATGCCGATTGCCTGATCCATCCAAAACCGCATCAGTCTGCCGGTTCATGGCGCGTGGGCGGCACGATCACCAAGGAAATTGAGGGCGACGTGCTGGAGCGGGTTTACATTCGCGCTGACAGCTTCCCCAGCGAGAGCGAAGCGTTTGAGTTTTCCGTAACCAAGGCCAAACAGATCATCGATCAGAACGGTCAAATGCTGTTTGGCGATGGCGAGAAATCCCGCCACGCCTGATACTTTCTATCACATATTTTGTGGTAGCCAGGTAGCCAGCTCGGGCACAAAAATCAGCACGAACACCATCACAACCATAATCGCGAACATCGGCAAGGCTGCCTTGGCGATATAGTTCATCTCGTGCCCCGTCATGCCCTGCAGCACAAACAGGTTGAAGCCAATCGGCGGTGTAATTTGCGCCATTTCCACCACGACAACAATGAAAATGCCGAACCAGATGACATCAATGCCCGCCTGACGGATCATCGGTTCGACCACGGCAATGGTCAGCACGACGCTGGAAATGCCATCCAAAAAACACCCGATGATGATATAGAACACCAGCAGAGCCATCAGTAATTCAAAGCGTGACAGCTCCATTGATGCAATCCAAGTGGCCAGCGCGCGCGGCAAGCCGGTAAAGCCCATCGACAGCGACAGGAACGAAGCGCCCGCCAAAATAAGCGCGATCATGGCCGATGTGCGGGTGGCCCCCAGCAGGCTTTCGCGAAAGCTTTCCCAGGTGAGAGAACCTTGCACCATAGCCAGGCCAAGCGAGCCAAGAACGCCGAACACGGCTGCTTCTGTCGCCGTGGCAAAGCCCAGATACATCGAGCCAATGACCAGCAAAATAAGCAAAATAACGGGGATCAGAAAACGTGAGTTTTTGATCCGTTCCATCAGGCTCATCGGCGGGTCGAATATGGGATTGTAGTCTTTGGCGAACACCGAATAGAGGCCGGTATAGGCCATGAACATCAAAGCCAGTACCAGACCGGGAAAGATGCCGGCTATGAACAGTTTTGTGATCGATTCATTGATGGTCACGCCATAAACGATCAGGGTGAGTGATGGCGGGATCATCAGGCCCAGCGTCGAGGCACCTGCCAGTGTGCCAATCACCATGTTTTCGGGGTAATTGCGGCGGCGCAGCTCAGGGATCGACATTTTGCCAACGGTGGTCAGTGTGGCCGCTGAAGAGCCAGAAACGGCAGCAAAGACGGTGCAGCCAACAATGTTGGTGTGCAGTAATCCGCCGGGCAATTTGGCCATCCATGGCGACAGGCCCTTGAACATATCTTCCGATAGTCGCGTTCGAAACAGAATCTCGCCCATCCAGATAAACATCGGCAAGGCTGTGAGTGTCCATGATGACGAAGCCGACCAGATGGTGGTCATCATTGCATCGCCAGCCGGGCGGGTGGTGAACAATTCCATGCCGACAAAGGCAACGCCGAGCAGGGCAAGACCTACCCACACGCCAGAGCCAAGAAGGAGAAACAGGACGAAGAGGAAAATTCCGGTTGCTACAAATTCCATGATATCGCCCCTATTCGCCAGCGCCAATCACATCGCCGCGAATATTATCGCGCCGTGTGAGGATCAGCGTTATTAAATTGTCGACAAAGCAAACGGCCAGCAGCACCGCTCCAAAGGCCACCACACTTTGCGGTATCCACAAGGGCGTTGCATCTTGGCCTTGGCTGATATCATTAAATTTCAGGGATAATTGCACACCGTGAATGGCATAAAATGCCAAGTAGCAAGAGGCGGCGCTGGCGATGAGCAGGCACCACAGCTCGCCCCAAAACTTGTGCTCTCCCAAGGCATTTAAAAACAGGCTGACCCGAATATGCGCACCTCTATTAAGGGCATAGGAAAAGGCGAGGAAAGACGAGGCCGCCATGCAATAACCGGCATATTGGGTGGAGCCAGGAAACGGCACGCCCATCCACCGCGACACCATTTGAGCCACAATGATCAGCAGCATCGCCAACAGGCACAAGGCCCCCAGCAGGCCGGAGGCCAGATAAAGCCTGTCCAAAAATACTCTAACGAAACCCATAACGCCCCCACATGTTTGCCGCATTGAACGGCAATTTTTTATTCCCCGCAATAGACATATTCAACAAGGTTGGGGAGGGGGAACGTTGTTGGGGGCAAATTTTGCCGCCTCAATAATTTGCTTCACAGTTTTGGCGGTTGTGGACTATGCTTTCGTCATACTGCCGTGACAAAGCAATGGCATCAAGAACCCAAACGCGGCTGATGTATTAAGCGTTGAATTTTTAGAATTTCAAAAGGAGTGACCCCAATGAAAAAACTAATTGGTCTCACCGCAGCCGGATTACTGGCTCTTGGTGGCGCCGCGCAGGCAGATTATTCTCTGCGTGTGCTGCATACGAATGATTTCCACTCTCGTGTCGAGCCAATCAGCAAGTATGATTCTGGCTGTAGCGAAGAAAACAACGCTGAAGGCAAGTGCTTTGGTGGCTATGCCCGCATGGTGTCCGGCGTTGCCGCTGCGCGTGCTTCTTCCAACAACAGCATTTTGGTAGATGGCGGCGATCAGTTCCAGGGCTCGCTGTTTTACACCTATTACAAGGGCAAACTTGCCGCCGAGATGATGAACAAGCTTGGCTATGATGGCATGACGGTTGGCAATCATGAATTTGATGATGGTCCAGAAGTGCTTGCCGGTTTCATGGATGCGGTTAGCTTTCCGGTTTTGATGTCCAATGCGGATGTCTCCAATGAGCCTGCACTGAACGGCAAACTGCGCCGCTCTATTATTATTGAGCGCGGCGGCGAGAAAATCGGCCTTATTGGTCTGACACCGCAAGATACCGATGAGCTTTCATCCCCTGGTAAAAATGTGATCTTTATTGATCCAATTTCTGCAGCGACACGTGAAGTTGCCGTTTTGCAGGCGCAGGGCGTTAACAAGATTATCGTGTTGTCCCACTCCGGTTATGCGGTTGATATGGATGTTGCGGCCAAAGTGGCAGGCATTGATGTGATCGTGGGCGGTCACTCCAACACTTATCTCAGCAACACATCTGATCGTGCTGCAGGCCCATACCCAACAATGATCGAAGGCCCCGATGGCTCACCAACGGCTGTTGTGCAAGCCTATGCTTATGGCAAATATCTTGGCGCGTTGGATGTGACCTTTGATGATGCCGGTTTGATTACAGCAGCAACAGGCGAGCCTATCGTCATGGATGGCGACGTTGCTGAAGATGTATCGACCAAAACCCGCATTGCCGAGCTGGCCATGCCGCTTGATGAAATCCGCAACAAGATCGTGTCTGAATCGGCTGCTGTGATTGAAGGCAACCGCGAGATTTGCCGTGTTGAAGAGTGCGAAATGGGCAACCTTGTTGCCGATGCGATGCTCGACCGTGTGGCTGATCAGGGTATCCAGATCGCTATTGCAAACAGTGGCGGCCTGCGTGCTTCCATCGATGCTGGTCCGGTTACCATGGGCGAAGTGCTGACAGTGCTGCCGTTCCAGAACACGCTTTCCACATTCCACCTCAAGGGTTCAGATGTGATTGCGGCTCTGGAAAATGGCGTAAGCCAGGTGGAAGAGGTCAAAGGCCGTTTCCCTCAGGTTGCTGGCATCAAATTCGTTTGGGATATGTCAGTTGCTGCCAATGAGGGCCGCATCAAATCTGTAGAAGTTATGGACAATGGTTCCTGGGGGCCAATTGACCCCAATAAAACCTATGGCCTTGTGTCCAACAACTATGTGCGCGGCGGCGGTGATGGCTACAAGGTCTTCGCAACCAACAGCATGAACGTTTATGATTATGGCCCTGGCCTTGAAAACGTTGTTGCTGATTATATGGCTGCGAACCTGCCATACCAGCCATATACAGATGGCCGCATCAGCCGGGTTCCGACTAACTAAAAGCTGATCAACACTTATAAAAAGGCCGGTGGATGGAAATCATTCACCGGCCTTTTTTGTCTTTTTTGAATATGTGATTGCAGGCACTCTTATGAAGGGTGACAGCCGTCGCCACACCCTCCACCGTCATCCCAAGACTTGATCTTGGGATCCCGTTAGGGCACGCCGCAGTCATTGTGGCCTAAACCTGCGTCGTTTCCACAAGCTGGGCTGTTGCTCTGGATACCAAGATCAAGTCTTGGCATGACGAAACGGGGAGGGCAGCATTAGCTGGAGTGAAGGGATACCTAGCCGTAAGCCTGTGCACTCCTCAGTTTTAAACCACCTACTGCTTCACATGATAGCCCGTCTTGAAAATCCACCAGATGATGCCGAGGCAGGTCACCAGGAACAGTGCAACAACGCTTAAGCTCACCACCACATTAACGTCTGATACTTCGTAAAACGCCCAGCGAAAGCCACTGACCAGATACAGCACCGGGTTGAACAATGTCACCTTTTGCCAAAATGGTGGCAGCATCGAGATTGAGTAGAAACTGCCACCCAAAAATACCAGCGGTGTGATGATCAGCAATGGTACGAGCTGCAGCTTTTCGAAATTGTCAGCCCAGATACCAATGATGAAGCCAAACAGGCAAAAGGTGAGGGCGGTGAGCACGAGGAACAACACCATAACAAAGGGATGAGCGATTTGCAGATCGACAAAGAAATTGGCGGTAATCAAAATGATCGTCCCCAAAATCAAGGATTTGGTCGCCGCTGCCCCGACATAGCCCAGCACAATTTCGAAAGAGGAAATCGGCGCGGACAATAATTCGTAAATAGTGCCTGTAAATTTGGGGAAATAAATGCCAAAGGCCGCGTTGGAAATCGACTGGGTTAGCAACGTTAACATGACCAAACCGGGCACAATGAAGGCGCCATAGCTGATGCCATCAATTTCCGGGATGCGGGAGCCGATGGCTGATCCAAAAACAATGAAATACAGCGATGTTGAGAGCACGGGGGAGACGATGCTTTGAAATAGGGTGCGCCACATGCGCGCCATTTCAAAAGTGTAGATGGCTTTTACAGCAGTTAAATTCATGGTTTTGCACTCCCCTGTTCAGATGAGTTGGCTTGTTCAGCTTGCTCAGCCGCGCTGGCTTTATCGCTGCTTTGATGAACGAGACTGACAAAAATATCTTCCAGCGAGCTTTGCCGCGTGTTGATATCCTTRTAGCGAATGCCCGCTTGCGACARGTTTTGCATCAACGCCGTGATGCCGGTACGCTCTGTCTGSGTGCTGAAAGTATAGGTCAGCTGTTCGCCATTTTCCGACAATTCCAGATCATCATGCGCCAGCGATTCCGGTATGTCGCTCAAGGGCTCCTGCAAATCCAAAATCAGCGTTTTCTTGCCCAATTTGGCCATCAGCACKGCTTTTTCTTCCACCAGAACGATTTCACCATTGTTGATGATRCCAATCCGATCGGCGATTTCTTCAGCCTCTTCAATGTAGTGAGTGGTGAGAATGATGGTCACGCCATCCTTGCGCAATTGGCGCACAATTTCCCACATATCCTTGCGCAATTCCACATCAACGCCAGCGGTTGGCTCATCCAGAAACAGGATTTCTGGTTCGTGCGCCAGTGCTTTTGCAATAAGAACACGCCGCTTCATGCCACCGGATAGCTGCATGATTTTATTGTCTTTTTTATCCCACAGCGACAGGCTTTTGAGGATTTTCTCGACATAAGCATCATCGCGCTTTTTGCCAAACAACCCGCGTGACAGCCGCGTGGTGGCCCATACGGTTTCAAAAGCGTCGGTGGTCAGCTCTTGCGGCACAAGGCCGATCATTTTGCGGGATTTGCGGTAATCCTTGATRATGTCRTAGCCATTGACGGTCACGGTGCCACCTGATGGGTTCACAATGCCGCAAATGATTGAAATYAAAGTTGTTTTCCCGGCRCCATTGGGGCCGAGTAGCGCAAGAATTTCGCCTTTATCGATGGAAAGGTTGATGTTTTTCAGTGCATGAAAACCGCCATCATAGACCTTGTTTAAATTTGTAATTGAAATCAATGGAGTCATGAAACCTGCCCATAGAGGAATTGGAAGGAGGGACTTGAGATTGCGTGGATATATGTCATAGGCTGCGCAGATACAATAATGTGAAATTGAACAATCTGTATATGGGAAGCACAATGACAATCTTGAAGTCTAAACTTAAGCCTATCTTGGCTGGTGCCTGTATTCTGTCAGCATCTGTTTTAATGGCGAATGCTGAGACACGCGTGACCTATAAATCCGCATCGTCAACATCATCCTATTATCAAATGGCCGTGCAAATTGCTGAGGGCATGAAGGCTGGTACGGATGGCAATATCATTGTCACGGTTGAGGAAAGCCAGGGTTCTGTCCAGAACGTCATGGAATCGGCTGTGCGTTCTGGCAATTATGTGTTCACCACACCGCCGGTTCTGGTGCGCCTTGCCCAGGGCGGCAAAGCGATGTTCAAGGATAAGGGCAACCCCAAATTCGACGAAATTCGTGCGCTGTTCCCCATTCCATCCCTGACCATGCATTTTGTGGTGCGTGATGATGCTGGTGTTGAAAAATTTGCTGATTTGGAAGGCAAAACCATCCTCATTGGCAAAGGCTCTTTTGGCGCACGTGAAGGCGCAAAATACATCAAGCTGTTTGGTCTTGAAGGCAAGGTCACCACGCCAGATGTGGAGCTGTCCAACGCTGTGCCTGCACTTAAGAACGGCCAAATTGATGGCTTTGTCACCGCCGGTTCTTGGCCTGCGCCCAATGTGATTGAAGCTGCGGCCAGCATTGGCGTGAAAGTGCTGTCTTTGGATGATGAGCAGATCACCAAAACCAAGCGTACACGGTTGGTTATTCCTGCGGGCACCTATGCCGGGCAGGACACGGATATCGTGACAACATCCTTGCCGGTTGTGGCCTACACAACAACTAATATGGATGATGATACCGCTTATGAGTTGACCAAAACCTATTGGAGCCAAAAGGCTAAAATGGGCATGGATGCGGCTTGGTGGAATGGTGTTGATGCTGGTTTGATGGGCAACATCACCGGTAAAATTCACCCCGGCGCGCTGCGCTATTATGCGGAAGCTGGTATTGCCACTACTGATATGCAGAAGTGAGCGATAGTAGTATTTTAGTACAAAATGATGAGGGCGCGCTGTCTGGCACAGCGCGCCTCTTTTGGTGTGTTTTGGGCGCGGTTTCCATCGCCTTTCATTTATGGCTGATCTTTTCTGGCCTTGTACCCAATTTGCTCAGCCGCCCGTTGCATATGGCGCTGGCTTTGCCGTGGGTGCTTATCTTCATGGCCAAATCTCGCACGCAAGCCATTAGCGGTTCCGTGCTGTGCGTGCTTGGCGGCGCTGCTTGCATTTGGATTGCGCTGAATGAGGACATGCTGGGCGATCAATACGGTTATCTCAGCGGTAATTTTCAGATTGGTGTGGCCATCGTGTTGCTTGGCACTGTGCTGGAAATGGCGCGGCGCGCCATTGGCTGGCCCTTGCCGATTGTCGCTGGTCTGGCGCTGGCTTACGGGCTGTTTGGCCAATATATTCCCGGTGAATTTGGCTATGCGGGCATTCCATTGCAGAGCTTTTTGGGCACGCTGACCATTGCCGAGGGCGGCTTGTGGGGCAAACTCACCAGCGTCTCGGTGAATATTGTTGCGATCTTTGTGATTTTCGGCGCAGTGTTGAACGCTGGCGAGGCCGGGCAGGGTTTTATGAATATTGCCTCTGCGGCTGCCGGGCGCTTGCGCGGCGGTGCGGGCAAAGTTTCGGTGTTGTCTTCGGCGTTGTTTGGCTCCATCTCTGGTTCCGCATCGGCCAATGTCGCCAGCACCGGCGCAATAACGCTGCCTGCGATGACCCGCCTTGGTTATCCCAAGCGATTGGCCGCGGCGATTGAGGCCGTGGCTTCCTCGGGCGGTCAAATCATGCCGCCTTTGATGGGGGCCGGGGCCTTCGTTATGGTCGAACTGACCGGCACACCTTACAACCAGATTATTGTGGCGGCGCTGCTGCCCGCCTTGCTGTATTTCGCCGCTGTTTGGGTGGGCATTGATATGTTCTCGCTGCGCTACAAGCTGGCGGGTATTCCCGAAGATCAACAGCCGCCAATGCGGGTGGTTTTAATCACATCCGGGTTCTTCTTTATCCCCTTTGCCATTTTGCTTTGGGGCATGTTTGGTGCGGGATACACACCGCAATACTCCGCCTGTATTGCTATGGGCGCAGGAGCGTTTCTGCTGCTGTTTGATGCTAGACTGAGTT
Organism: Hyphomicrobiales bacterium; assembly: GCA_002746425.1. Lineage (GTDB taxonomy): Bacteria > Pseudomonadota > Alphaproteobacteria > Rhizobiales. The sequence goes on from NVXB01000104.1 coordinate 13,498, forward strand.
TTGACGCCGCCCGCACGCTCAAACGGTTGGAGCAGGTCATGCTCACCGCCGGGCGGCAAGTGGCGCTGATCGCAGCTATTATTCTGTGCGCTTCGATTGTCATCGGCGTGCTGGGCATCACTGGGCTCGGCATTAAAATTACATCGCTCATTCTGTCTGGTTCTGGCGGCATGTTATGGCCC
>NVXB01000105.1 GCA_002746425.1 Hyphomicrobiales bacterium
CAATGGCAAAATAGGAGATTCTCCCAATCTTGCCAAGGCTTTAGCGACAAGAAATCTGCCCGCGTTATTCATCAATAATGATTATGCCTACTTTTTACGCTGTAAATTTTTCAGTGATTAATTTCTGTGCGATCCGACAGCACAAAACACACCACGGCTGGGCAGCGCCAAATTAGCTTAACCGACTGAATAAGATGAGATAATTTTAATATTCTGCTCATTATTTCACTCTGGCACAGCAATTGCACTGTTATCTTCGGTGCAAACAAACCTGTCGGAGGTATTGATGACTGGTACATTTAAAACATTCGCAATGGCGTCCCTGGCAACTGCTATGATCGGCCTATCGCCGATTGCGGCGACGGCTCAGGAAACCATTAAAGTCGGTATTCTACATTCATTGTCCGGAACAATGGCAATTTCTGAAACCACTCTTAAAGACGTCATGTTGATGCTCATTGAAGAGCAGAACAAGAAGGGCGGCCTTCTTGGCAAGCAGCTGGAAGCTGTTGTTGTCGATCCCGCTTCGGATTGGCCGCTTTTTGCTGAAAAAGCCCGTGAGCTTTTGGAAGTACATAAAGTAGCTGCCGTTTTTGGTAACTGGACATCTGTGTCCCGTAAATCGGTTCTGCCGGTTTTTGAAGAACTAAACGGCCTGCTGTTCTACCCTGTTCAGTATGAGGGCGAAGAAAGCCAGCGCAATGTGTTCTATACAGGTGCGGCTCCCAATCAGCAGGCTATTCCTGCGGTTGATTACCTGATGAACGAAGAAGGCGTTAAACGCTGGGTTCTGGCTGGTACAGATTATGTCTATCCACGCACAACCAACAAAATCCTTGAAGCCTATCTCAAGGGCAAGGGCGTTGCTGCAGAAGATATCATGATCAATTACACACCATTCGGTCATTCCGATTGGCAGACAATTGTTGCCGATATTCAGGCATTTGGTTCAACCGGCAAGAAAACCGCCGTTGTGTCCACAATCAATGGCGATGCCAACGTGCCTTTTTACAAGGAACTCGGCAATCTTGGCATCAAGGCTGAAGATATCCCTGTAGTTGCTTTCTCCGTTGGTGAAGAAGAACTTGCTGGTCTGGACACTGCACCGCTGGTTGGCCATCTGGCTGCGTGGAACTATTTCCAGTCCAATGATTCAGATGAAAATGCTGAATTCATTGAAACTTGGCACGCCTTTACCGGTGACGAAGACCGCGTAACCAATGATCCCATGGAAGCTCACTATATTGGCTTCAACATGTGGATCAAAGCCGTTGAAAAAGCTGGCACCGTTGATGCAGATGCTGTGATTGATTCCATCGTTGGCATATCTGTTCCTAACCTGACCGGCGGTCTGTCATCCATGATGCCAAACCACCACATCACCAAACCCGTTCTGATTGGCGAAATCCAGGAAGACGGTCAGTTTGAAACCGTTTGGGAAACATCCGGTCTGGTTGTTGGCGATGCATGGTCTGACTATCTGCCCGACTCCGCTGATCTGATTTCAGATTGGCGCGCACCAATGTCCTGCGGCAACTTTAATGTTGCTACTGGCCAGTGCGGCGGCAAAGGAACCAACTAGGTTTCCATAAACAAAACCAGTTTCCGGGTGGGTTCTACTCCCAGACCTGCCCGGAAATATTTTTATTCAAAGGGTATATGCGTGTGTTGAAAAGACTTCTGGTTACCCTTTTGGCGGTGTTGGTTGGTGGCTTGATCATGGCTCAAGCTGCGCAAGCGGATGAGCCACAAATCCGCTCCATCATCGAGAAGTTCACAACCGCAAAAAAATTCAACCAAACCAAAGTTATAATCGAAGAGTTGACCGCAACTGGTGATCCTCTTGTTGTTCCCGTTCTTAATGCTTTGTCTGCGGGCGAGTTGTATTTTCGCAAGTCTGACAAGCAGATCTTTGCCATTTCCGGCAAGGGCAAAACCCTTACCATTCTCGACCCTATTACACGCGAAACTGTGAGCGAAGAAGCCAGACGCACCCTTAAAAAAATCAAGGTCAACAACAAGCTCCGGCGCGTTATTCGCGACGCTATTGGTGGCCTGACCCTCGCCTCTTCTGATCCCAAAACCCGCCGTAATGCGGCGAAAATTCTGACCAAAAACCCGGATGCATCTGCACTTGAAGCGCTAGAAGAAGCTTTGGTAAAAGAAACCGATAACGATGTAAAGACCAGCCTGCAACAAGCCCATGCGGCGGCAATCCTCATCAGTAACCGCTCGCTTGAGGAAAAAACCAAGGCCGTTGATACCATTGCAAAGATTGGCAATCGGGATGCTGTGGCGCTGCTTTCCGCCTTTGAGAAAAAGGCCGAGGGTGATCTAAAAACCAATACGGCCAAAGCCATCAGCAAGATTGAAAACTCCCTGAAAGTCTGGGGCATGGGCCAAAACATCTGGTACGGTATTTCACTTGGTTCGGTGCTGCTACTGGCCGCCATTGGCTTGGCCATTACCTTCGGCGTTATGGGCGTTATCAACATGGCCCACGGCGAAATGGTGATGTTGGGTGCCTACACCACTTTCATGGTTCAGGAAGTTATCCGCGACTCCGCGCCCTGGCTGATGGACTGGTCATTGACCATTGCAATCCCGTTGGCGTTTTTGGTGTCCGGCGGTGTTGGCTTAATCCTTGAACGCGGTGTTATCCGCCATCTTTATGGCAGACCGCTCGAAACACTCTTGGCTACTTGGGGGGTATCGCTCATCCTGCAACAGGCCGTGCGAACCATTTTTGGCCCCACCAACCGCGAAGTTTCTAATCCCTCTTGGATGTCTGGTTCCTTTGAACTGGGGCATTTGGCCATCACCTGGAACCGGCTTTACATCCTCATATTCGCATTGGCTGTGTTTGGGGTTCTGCTATGGGCCTTCAACCACACATCCATGGGCCTGCAAATGCGCGCAGTAACGCAAAACCGCCGTATGGCCTCTGCCATGGGCATTCGCACGCCATGGGTCGATGCGCTGACCTTCATGCTGGGCTCCGGCATTGCAGGCATGGCTGGCGTAGCGCTGTCGCAGATCGACAATGTGTCGCCCAATCTGGGCCAGAGCTACATCATTGATAGTTTCATGGTTGTGGTGTTTGGCGGCGTGGGCAATTTGTGGGGCACGCTTGTCGGGGCCTTCTCGCTAGGCATCGTGAACAAGTTTCTGGAGCCCTATGCGGGCGCAGTGCTTGGCAAGATTTTCGTGCTGGTGTTCATCATCCTGTTTATCCAGAAAAGACCGCGCGGCCTCTTCGCACTTAAAGGAAGGGCGATTGAGACATGATCCTTACACATTTTCTCAAAAAGGGCCTGACATGGCCCATCGTCTTGACCATCGCCATTATYTTGACGGCAGCGGTTCTGGTGCCGATCTGCAATCTTGTCTTTGATATCAACCATCCACTGCATGTGCCCAATTATATGGTCGCGCTGGTAGGCAAGTACCTAACCTATGCCTTGCTGGCTTTGGCACTGGATTTGGTKTGGGGCTTTTGCGGCATTCTCTCGCTTGGCCATGCCGCGTTTTTCTCGCTGGGCGGCTATGTCATGGGCATGTACCTCATGCGCCAGATCGGTTCTCGCGGTGTTTATGGCAATCCGATCYTGCCCGATTTCATGGTGTTTTTGGACTGGAAAGARCTGCCTTGGTATTGGTATGGCTTTGACCAGTTCTGGTTCGCCGCCATCATGRTTRTYGTGGTRCCCGGTGCGCTGGCCTTTATCTTTGGCTGGTTTGCCTTCAAAAGCCGGGTGACGGGCGTGTATCTGTCCATCATCACCCAGGCCATGACCTATGCCTTGCTGCTGGCGTTCTTCCGCAATGATATGGGCTTTGGTGGCAATAATGGCTTGACCGATTTCAAGGAAATCTTGGGCTTTAACATCCAAACGCCGCAAACACGCGCCGGGTTGTTTTCCGCCAGCGCGGTTGCGCTTGCCTTAGGCGTGTTGATAACGGCCGCCATTACCAGCTCTCAGCTCGGTAAAGTGATGATTGCAGTGAGAGACGCGGAAAGCCGAACGCGCTTCCTTGGCTATCGYCCCGAAAAAATAAAACTGTTTGCTTTTGTCRTCTCGGCCATGATGGCGGGCATTGCCGGTGCGCTTTATGTGCCGCAAGTGGGCATTATCAACCCGGGCGARTTTGCACCTGCCAATTCCATTGAAGTTGTTGTCTGGACGGCCATTGGCGGGCGYGGCACCATTATCGGGCCGATCGTYGGCGCTTTGCTGGTCAATGGCGGCAAGAGCTGGTTTACCGGGGCGCTGCCAGAATATTGGTTGTTTGTACTGGGTGGGCTGTTTGTGGCCGTCACGCTATTCTTCCCCAAAGGGCTTGTCGGRACGACGCGCGATGCCTTTCTCAACAGACGCGCACGCAAAGCAGCCGATAAAGAAGAGCACGACAACAAGCCCCAGCCGCAGGCGGCGGAGTAAGCCATGACCGACAAACACAACTCCCTGCTTTATCTAAGTGGCGTCTCCGTTTCCTTCGATGGCTTTAAAGCCATCAACAGCCTGTCGCTTATTCTGCAACCCGGTGAAATGCGCGCCATTATTGGCCCCAATGGTGCAGGCAAAACCACCATGATGGACATCATGACAGGTAAAACCCGGCCCGATAGCGGCGAGGTTATCTTCAACGGCTCTATTGATCTGACGGCCCATGATGAAGCGGATATCGCCACCATGGGCATTGGCCGCAAATTTCAAAAACCCACTGTTTTTGAGGGCCACACGGTGGAAGATAATATCTCGCTGGCGCTGGCGGGCACACGCAGTGTGTTTGCAACGCTGTTCTATCGCTCCAATGCAGCTGGCGAAAAACGGATCACACAAATTCTAGACATTACGCGGCTCTCTCATTTGCGCAAAAATGGCGCAGACAGCCTCAGCCATGGGCAAAAGCAGTGGTTGGAGATTGGCATGCTGCTGGCACAAGACCCGAAATTGCTGCTGGTGGATGAGCCGGTTGCTGGCATGACTGATGCAGAGACCGAAGCCACGGCAAGCCTGCTGCGCGATATTGCCGAGGATCATTCTGTGATTGTGGTGGAGCACGATATGGGCTTTGTCCGCGAGCTTGGCGTGAAAGTTACCTGCCTTCATGAAGGTGCGGTTTTGTCTGAAGGCACGCTGGATCATGTGTCGTCTGATCCACGTGTCATCGAAGTATATTTGGGGCGTTGAGTTATGTTGGTTGTTAATAATGTAACCCTGCAATATGGCGCAGCTAAAGCCCTACGTGGTGTTTCTCTGGAAGCCAAGGCCAAGCGCATTACCTGCGTTTTGGGCCGTAATGGCGTTGGTAAAACCAGCCTGATGCGCGCTATTGTCGGGCATCACCCCATTACCAGTGGTGAGATTGTTTTTGATAATCTCGACCTTGGCACGCGTGCTTCTTATGACCGGGCACGATCCGGCATCGGTTTTGTACCGCAAGGGCGCGAGATATTTCCGTTGCTCAGCGTGCGCGAAAACCTAGAAACCGGCTATGCGGCTGTCGAGCGCAGCAAGCACAACATTCCTGAATACGTGTTTGAAATGTTTCCCGTGTTGAAACAAATGCTCAACCGGCGCGGCGGAGATTTATCCGGTGGTCAACAGCAGCAATTGGCGATTAGCCGGGCTTTGGTGACGCGCCCCAAATTGCTGGTGCTGGATGAGCCGACCGAAGGCATTCAGCCCTCCATCATCAAGGACATTGGCCGAGCCATTCAGTTCCTGCGCGATGAAGAGGGCATGGCGATTTTACTGGTCGAGCAATATCTCGATTTCTGCCGCGAGCTGGCMGACGATATCTACATCATGGACCGGGGSCAGATTGTGCATACSGGCGATGCSGCCAGYCTTGACCGMGATGATGTGCGYCAGCACCTGACCGTCTGAATTATCAAAYCAATCAGGTGCTGGAATTGCGTTATTTAAACRTYGAYCCARGTGCCWACTTTTTCACTTTCAAAGATVGCRCTTAAGACGCGCATTGATTTCAGTGAATCGTCGATRCCGTATGGCARCTYATGTTTRCCMAGCACYGCAAGYGMAAAAATTTCTGCCTGYTCRGTATACTGATCACAGGCACGAATRACCTCGCGCCGGGACAAGCTYTCATCYGCYGTAAGRCCTTCATCAATGGTRATRGCKGTGTGTTGATCRGCTGGYGCATTATAAGGAATGATGATCTCRACACGCGCTTTGGTGCCGTAAACATCMACGGATTGGGAGCTGGTAAGCTGGGTTGAAATCAGGAARGTCAACTGGCGRCCMTCACCAAAATCWGCAATMACGCTGGCAAGGCGRTCKGTCTTRAAAACCGGATCRCGCTCRACAAGYGCAATGACGCGTTTTGGCTCAGCTTCAAAGAAGAAGCGTCCYGCTGTCACYGGATAGCAACCGATATCCAGAATACCGCCGCCGCCAATGTCGTTCATGTTGCGCACGTCATCAGGATTGTTGTTGAAATAGGTAAAGGCAGAACGAATGGCCTTCACTTCCCCCAGTTCACCGGAACGCACAATTTCGCGTACCCGCAACCATTGCGGGTGGTAACGCACCATAAAGGCTTCAGCGACCAAAATGCCTTTTGGGGTATCAAGCAGACGCTCGGCATCCTTGATGTCCATACCAATCGGTTTTTCGCACAGCACATGCTTGCCTGCTCTGGCCGCAGCCAATGTTAGATCAACATGCAGATGGTTGGGCAGCGGATTATAAACCGCATCAATATCTGGGTCGGCCAGCATCTCTTCATAAGAGCCATAGGCTTTTTCAATACCCAGCTCGGCAGCGGCTGATTTAGCCCGGCCGAGATCACGGGATGAAATCGCGGTGACAACGGAATGCTCCGACTTCATGATGCCGGGTGTCACCTTCGACATTCCGATGTTTGCAGTTGAAATAATGCCCCAGCGAACTTTATCCGACATGTGATTTCTCCACTTGTTTCAGTTCATAATTTGATTGCGTCCGCACCAAGAAAAGATCAGCGCGCGCAACCTTCTGCATTCACATATATGGCGTAAAGCGACGTTGTCCCGCATATATAGAGACGGTTGCGCTTAGGACCGCCAAAACACACATTGGCCACCACYTCCGGCACATGGATTTTGCCAAGCAGCGTGCCATCCACATCGAAACAATGCACGCCATCAGCTGCCGAGCTCCAGATGCGGCCATGGGTATCAACGCGGAAACCATCGAAAAGGCCATTRCCGCAAAGCGCGAACAAATWRCCYTCRCCAACGGATTTACCATCAGCGCTCACTGGGTAGGTGCGGATTTTGGCTTCGCAGGATGGATCATGCGTGGTGCCGGTATCGGCCACAKAAAGCAGTGATTCATCAGGCGAAAATGCTAAACCGTTTGGCTGCACCATATCGGTGACGATCTTGGTAACAGCGCCATCATCTGGATCAATGCGGTAAACATTGCGCGCACCGATTTCGGATGGCGAAGCATCTCCTTCATAYTCGCTGTCGATGCCATAAGATGGATCGGTAAACCACACRGARCCATCAGATTTGGTCACCAGATCATTGGGCGAATTCAGCCGTTTGCCATCATAGTGACTGGCCAGCACAGTATAAGAACCATCGTGCTCAATACGCGAGACGCAGCGGCCCTTATGCTCGCAACTCACCAARCGMCCTTGCRCATCGGTGGTGTGACCATTGTGATTRTTGCAGGGCTGCATGAACACAGACACCTCACCATTGGTCTCGTCATAACGCATCARRCGATCATTGGGGATATCTGACCARATCAGRTATTTTCCGGCRGGRAAATAGGCCGGRCCTTCGGMCCAGCGYCCRCCVGTCCACAACTTRTCCAGATGAGCATTGCCATGAACAAGYTTGCCAAAACGYTCRTCGATAATYTGGTAATTTTCAGCWGGCATATCAAATGTCCTTTATTTCACTCAGGAAGTRATTTTTGCGGTGCGKCCATAGACCAGCAACATGGAAATGATSACGGCGCCATAGATGATCTGACGGCCCGCTTCCGGCATCTGCATAATCGACAGAACGGARTTSAGCAGCACAATCARAATAACSCCGATGACCGTACCGATATAACGCCCCTGCCCRCCCAAAATGCGCGTACCRCCRATAACAACAGAAGCAATSGCAGGCAGCAAGAASGCATTACCCATGCCCTGATAGGCTTTGGTGGAATAGCCCGCCAGCAACACACCGGCCATCGCAGCACACAGGCCTGAGATGACAAACGCACCGATAATGACACCGCGCGTGCGGATGCCAGAAAGATAGGCCGCGCCTTCGCTGTTGCCGGTGGCATAGATCGAACGGCCAAAGCCCGTGCTGCGCAATATTATGGTGATAAGGATAGACACACCGGCCCACACGAAAATAGCAACGGGAATGCCCCACACTTTTTCTGATGCCAGAAACCGCATGATTGGTGTTGCACTGGTTTGCGGGGCAAAACCGCCGGTATGGGCAATCATCAGCCCGCGCATAACAGAATTGACACCAAGCGTGAAAATCATCGATGGAATGCGCAAATAAGCCACGCCAATACCGTTAAACAGCCCAACCAGCGCGCCAACAGCCAATCCAACAGGCAGAGCCATATCACCGCCAACCGTTGTTGCCATCATCGCCGAGGCGGTAATGGTCCAAGGTATCGACAAATCGATATGACCCAGTAAAATAACGATCATCATACCGGCAGCAGCGATGCCTAGAAATGATCCGGTCTGCAATTGTTGCAGCAAATAATTGGGCGACAGCAGAGGCGTTGTGCCCTGCGTGACCAGCGTATAGACCGTTCCAATCGCAAGAATGACCAGCACAAAGCCGGATGCGATGATGACGGGCTTGTCTTCAGATTTTAATTTGGAAAGAGAAAAATTCATGGCCACGCCTCCTATCGGAACAGTTCGAGTTGATTTTTGACACGCATCGTTCGAATGGCTCCCAGGCTCACGGCGGCCAGTAGCACAAGGCCCTGAACCAATGATTGCAACAAGGGATCAATCGATAGAATGCGAAAATAGAATGAGATAACACGCAGGATCAAAGCACCAATCAGCGAGCCAATCGCGCCGCCCACACCGCCCAAAAGCGATGTACCACCCAGCACCACGGCCGCGATGGAGTTCAATGTGTATGAACCTGCCTGCGCCACATCGGCGTTGCCCGATGAGGTTTGGATGGCCAGATAAAGCCCGCCGCATGCCGCGAACAAACCTGCCAATGTAAAGGCTGCAATTTTGGCGCGGTTGATGGGCAGGCCGGACATGAAGGCAGCACCCTCAGCCGAGCCGATGGCATAAACCGTGCGCCCGGTAACGGAGCGACGAAACGGTATCCAAATAATGGCGGCAATGCCGAACAGCAAAATCAGTGGTACTGGAATCCAGGCGATGGGTTGGAACCATGCCGCTTTGCCATCATCAAAGAAGTGATAAGTTTCGGCAAAATCAAACAGCGCATTGGTAACGGCCCAGTTTAAATCTTCATCGACATCACCGCCCGGTTGCGGACGAATAAACAGCGCCAATCCCATGGCAACGGCACCCGTCGCCAATGTCGCAATAATCGGCTGCAAACGTCCGTACACAACGATCAACCCGTTCATAAAACCGAAGGCCGTGCCTGACGCCAAAGTTACAAACATGCCGAACATTATTTGGGCGGGCGAACCGTTGACCAACTCAGAGGCTATGCATGAGGTGAGTGTCATCACCGCGCCGACCGACAAATCCAAACCACCCATCAAAACAGGAATGGTCTGGGCCATAGCAACAAAAGCAATCGCGACGGATTCATTGGCGTTTTGAATAAGAACAGCCGATGAAAACCCACGCGGATGCATGAAATTATAGACAACAAAAAGGACAGTCACCATTATCAGAGCACCGAAGAAACCGGGGTTCTGTTTGACGTCCCGTCTGAGATTAGACAAGAATGCATTCATAATCTGGTTCCAGTTCAGGCTGCGCTAGAGATGTTGAGGGACGCAGCCACAATGGCCTCTTCGGTAATGGCATCACCTTCCAACTCGGAAACGATGGTGCCGTCATACATAACAACCACCCGGTCGCAACAGCCGATAAGCTCTGCATAATCGGTTGAGTAAAACAGGATGGCTTTGCCTGAGGCGGCAAGGTCTCGCATCAAGCGGTACAGTTCCTGTTTGGTGCCCACATCAATACCGCGTGTCGGATCATTGAGCAGGATAATATCCGGATCGGTCATGAGCCATTTGGCAATGACAACCTTTTGCTGGTTACCACCCGACAGAGTTGCAACCGGATCTGATGGCTGGCCGATCTTGATGTGCAGTTTCGCAATGGCTTCCGCAACCATCTTTTTTTCCTTGGCGGCGTCCAAAAAGGGCCCATTAGAAATTCGGCTGTAGGAAGAGGCAATAAGATTGTCGCCAATTGACATCGGCAACATCAGCCCTTCGGTTTTTCTGTCTTCCGGCACCAAGGCGATTTTTCTGGCTGAGGATTTGGCGGCTGCCGGAGATGTTGGCAGGCCTTCCTTATCGCCGATGGTTACCTTGCCCTGAACACCGCTAAGCACACCAAACAGGGCCAGCAACAATTCTTTCTGGCCCTGCCCGTCGAGCCCGCCGAGGCCTACGATCTCGCCCTTGGCAACCTTGAGATTGACGCCTTTGAGATCACGCTCCCAATGCATGTCTTCAATCGTCAAATGAGGTGTTTTCGTTCCAGTCGTTATCTTTGGCGGAAAATGTGCGCCAACCTCACGGCCAATCATCAAGCGTACAATTTCGCCATCTGATTTTTCGCCCTTGGCGAATGTTTCAACGTGCTGGCCGTTGCGAAACACCGAAAGCGTATCGCAAAGCCGATCCACCTCATGCATGCGGTGAGAGATAAACAGGCTGGCGACATTGTCTTTTTTCAAATCGCCCAGAAGCTCATACACGGTTTCCACATCATGGCTGGTCAGCGCAGATGTCGCTTCATCGAGGATCAACACTTTTGGATTTTTGCCCAGCGCCTTGGCGATTTCCACCATTTGGCGGCGCGACAAAGACAGATCACGCACCATCGAATGGGGATCAACATCTTCGCAACGAATGCGGGCCAGCAGCTCTTCGGCACGGCGCGCCTGCGCCTTGGCATCAATCAGGCCAAAACGCCTTGGCGGGCTAGAAATAGAGATATTATCGGCCACGCTAAGATCGGGAACCAAAGACAACTCCTGGAAAATACAGACAATGCCTGCAGCCGCAGCCTCAGAAGGGTTGGAAAACTCTACTACTTTTCCATTGACCGTCATGGTGCCGGCAGTTGGTGCCAAAACCCCAGACATGATTTTGATCAGGGTGGATTTACCCGCGCCATTTTCACCCAAAATGGCGTGAATAGAACCGGGGCGACATGAAAAATCAACGTTATCCAAAGCGCGCACGCCGGAGAAATACTTTGATGTTCCAGAGAGTTGAATAATTGGTTGGTCAGCTTGCATGGCAGTTCTACCCGCGCTTTTCCGCCACAAAACATGCGGAAATCAATATGTATGGGAATGACAAAATGGTGCCGACGCTAAGGCCGGCACCACAATTTGTGCAGTTTAACTTACTTACTGTCAGTTTCGGACTGAGCCATGATAGCTGGGCCCGTGATGTTCACATCGCAAGGAGGGAACTCATTCACAGTGAAGAAGTTATCTGGAAGATCTGTCCAATAGTTCACACCATCTTCAAGCTGGTCATACGTTGCGATCGGAAGTGGAACCGAAATCAACTGAGGCATGACATTGCCTTCAAGAGCAGAAATAGCGGACTTAATGGCAATCGCCACAAGACCAGGAGACTGGCCAATGGAGATACCTTTCAGGCCAGCAGCAGAGTGCTTGGCAAGAAGCTTGCGGTAGCCATTTTCAGCTTCACCAGCAATTGGCACCATTGGATGGCCTGTGTCCAGCATGGCCTGAACCACACCAGTTGTACCGCCCTGCGCCGCAATAGCGTCGAAATGGCCGTGCACGGCGATCGCATCAGCAACAACTTTTTGTGCTGTGCCATCATCCCAGTTACCGACAACGGAAACGCGTTCCCAGTTGCCACCGGACTCATCGAGAACCGCGTTGATACCAATGGAGCGATCACGATCCACGGAATTGCCTGGCAGGCCACGCACTTCGAGGATTTTACCGGATGTTTTGCCAATGTCAGCAAGTTGACTAACAACCCACTCGCCATACTTACGGCCCATAGCCAACTGATCTTCGTTAACCTGCATCACTTTGTCGGTGTCGAGCACATTATCGAATGGTACGAGCACAACATTGTTGCGATCGGCCAGACGGATAACCCGGTTAAAACCTTCGGGAGACACTGCAATCGTGATGATTGCGTCGTAGCCCTGATTGATGAAATCTTCGATCGCGCCAAGCTGAGCTGGGGCATCTGTACCGGTGGAGACCACTTTGAACTCAGAGATCTTGTCTTTGATCGACGGATCTTCAGAGTAGGCCTTCGCGGTTTTGATCATCTGAATGCGCCATGTGTTGCCAACAAAACCGTTGACCACAGCAACGCGGAATGGGCCTTTTCTGGCTTCCCACTGCATATATTTTGTATCAGCATCCCAAGGTGCAAAACACCCTGGGTTAACGCCTGGTCCTGACACGAATTCCGGACCAGCCATAGCGGCCGTGCCCGACAAGACAAAAGCTGCAACGGCAGCCGGTGCTAAAATCTTGAATTTCATAGTTTCCTCCCAAAATGATGCGCTTTGTTACGCACGATATGTTCTGCCGCCAAATTTAGGATACCGTATCGGAAGCAGTCCATTTATAAAGGTAGAGCAGTCGCTGCACATACCCAATTTTTTGTAGCCTTTTCTTACAAGACCCTCTCTGTCTCATCGCCCTCATCAAAGATTGCGATGCCTGAATTGAGGTGGCTTTGCGTCGCATATTGATACCAAATCCGGTCGCGGGCTTTTAGCGCGTCCAGAATGCCCAAATGCTCTCCATGAATTCTGGATTGAAAATCAACGGGAGATTTCCCGTTTTTCATAATCCGCACAATTACCGGCTTCATGGTCTGAAAAACATCCAGAATGGCGCGGTTTTCCAAAATGGTGAGCAAGCGAACATGGAAGCGAAAATCAACCTCGCCGCCCTCTTCAATGGTCTGAATCCGTGGAAGCTCACTGTTAATCTGGAGCAACTCGCTCAAATCGTTCTCGCGCACCCGGTCCAGCATCAAATCGACCGATGCGATCTCCAGCAAACCACGCATGCCCTGAACATCGGAAAACATTTTTCGCGAGACATCCATGACATTCAGCGAAAACAGATCAAAGGCGCGGGCCATACGGTTATCGATGATGGTGGCGCCAACTTTGGGCCGCACCTCGACCATGCCGTAGGCTTTGAGCATACGCATGGCTTCGCGCACGGTATTGCGGCTGGTAGCAAAGCGCTCACACAGCTCGCGCTCGGAGGGTAAACCATCCCCAACACCAAGCTTCTGCGAACTGATTAAATGGCGGATATTGGCAACAAGTTCATCAACGGCCGAGCGAGTATGCACAGGTAAATCCGAAGCGGATTGCATGTCTCCC
>NVXB01000106.1 GCA_002746425.1 Hyphomicrobiales bacterium
GAGCGCATTCGCGCCCACCCCCCCCGCAAGCGGCGAGTGCAACGCTAAGGACAAGCGGCGTTAAGGCAACAAATAGGCGTCGTGAAAAAACCATGAAAATCTCCCGAACGGTTATAAACTTACGATTCTTGGGTCTGTGCAATACTTAAAGGCCGGATCCTAGTCTGACTGAACGTTGCGCGCCAGCAAGGCAAGCCCTAATTGCCGTGCCGACAGGCGCAACGGCCCTTCGGGCAGGCGATTGAGTTTTTCTTCCAGTGCAGACAGATCTGCGGGACTAGGTCCATGTTGTGGACGGCTGGTTCCGGGTTTGGCGATCGGGGCGCCTATTCTGCCCTGACGAATACGCAGACGGCTTATAAAATTTCGCCCAAAGGCGGCATTTATCCGCGCGATCAGAGCGTTGCTTTCCAGCTCAACCAGTGCCGCCCCCGCACCGCCGCGTGCCACAATATGCAAGACCGTACCATCGCGGCTTCTTGACATTTTTTCCAACGCGCATATGCGCATGAGGCGCGTTCCGGCCAGTTCCGGCCATCTCATGGCAAGCTCGTTAAAACTGGCACCATTGCCCCGCACGAGCGGGCGGACAATACCAAGAACTTTGCGGCCGATTTTTGGAACCGGGCGGGCGGCCCGCCGGGTTGGCAGACGCAAGAGCTGTGCAGCGCGATCAGGGTCAATCGTTCGTCTGGCGCGCTGATGGCGCAAATGTGCCTTTAAGGCTGCAGATGGAGAACAGTCTTTATCACGCGTGTTCATCGGGCCATGATGCGCCTCTATGGACACTGATTCAACAATACCACTGCCCAAAACCGTTCAGGCGTGCCGAAAGGCGTTGCTGGGATGGTATGACGCCTTTGCTCGTGATCTGCCCTGGCGGGTTTTGCCCGCCGCCAGAGCGAAAGGCCAAAGTGCGGATCCATATGCGGTCTGGCTGAGCGAGATCATGTTACAGCAAACCAGTGTAACCGCAGTGAAAGGCTATTACGCCGCGTTTTTGGGCCGCTGGCCAGAGGTAGAGCATTTGGCTGCTGCCCCGTTGGAGGAGGTGCTCAGCGCCTGGGCGGGCCTTGGCTATTATGCCCGGGCGCGCAATCTGCATGCCTGTGCGCAAATAGTGGTGGACCAGCATGGCGGTGCTTTTCCGCAAACCGAGGCAGAGCTGCGAACCTTGCCCGGCATCGGAGAATATACCGCTGCTGCCATCGCGGCCATCGTCCATGATGTGCCCGCCAATGTGGTGGATGGCAATGTTGATCGGGTAATGGCCCGGCTGCACCGGGTGGAGACGCCGTTGCCGCGTGCCAAAACAGATTTGAAGTCTCTTGCCGCCCATTATGTGTTGCCGCATCGCGCTGCAGACTGGCCACAGGCTCTGATGGATCTGGGGGCAATCATATGTCGGCCCAAAACCCCAAAATGCGACCTTTGCCCACTTGAACGCTTTTGTCTCGCAACCAAAACGGTCAATCCGGCTGATTATCCCAGACGCAGTCCCAAAGCCGTCCGGCCGGAGCGATATGGCGCTGCCTTTGTCTTATGCCGTGACGAGAGCGTTTTATTGCGCCGTCGCCCGACCAAAGGTCTTTTGGGCGGGATGAGTGAAGTGCCAAACAGTGTTTGGCAGGCAAAAAAAGCAACAAATGAGGTTATGATGTTGTCGGCCCCGGTTGAAGCCGTATGGCAAAATATGGGTGTCATTCGCCATGTTTTTACACATTTCTCTCTACAGCTGGATGTCTATAAGGCTGTGGCCTCCAGGGGGTATCAAACCAATGAAGGCTGGTGGGCGCCACGCCATGCACTGGATGAGGAAGCGCTGCCCAGTCTGATGCGCAAAGTCTTGGCACAGGCCGGTATGCTCCCTAAGTAATGGTTCCCCATGCAAGAGAACGCCAATGTCAAAACCTGCCCAATACGCCGAAGTGCATCAGCAAATTAATGCGGTCATTGCCGGGGAGACGAGCCGCACAGCACGCTTTGCCACCGCCGCCTGTCTCTTAAGTCAGGCGTTTTCTCCGCGCTTTTACTGGACCGGATTTTATGAAGTGGACCCGGAAAAGGGCGGTGAACTGGTGGTGGGGCCGTATCAGGGAACGCTGGGATGTTTGCGGATCGAGTTTTCGCGCGGGGTTTGCGGGGCGGCTGCACGAACTGGGGAAACGCAATTAATTGCCGATGTGCATGCAATTGCCGACCATATCGCCTGTGACAGCGTTACCAATTCAGAGATAGTGGTCCCGGTTTTTGACAGGGACGGTAAATTATGTGCGGTGCTGGATATCGACAGCACGCAAGCTAATGCCTTTGATGGAGATGACAAAGCGGGGCTGGAAGCGATTAGCGCGGATTTATTGACCTTAGCGTAATTCCAGACCGGGCACGCCGGCGGGACCGGAATTTACTTCCATGGTCAGGGTATCCAGGGTGTCGCCAACCGGCTCCGCCTTGCCTCCCAGGCATTGGGCCAGAAAAGCTTCGGACAGTGCGGCAAAGGGGATGAACTCTGGTTGGCCGAACAGTTTTTCATCAATTTCCGGAAAATAAACCATGGCGGCATCACCACCGTTTTGGCGAACTCTTTTCACAAATTGGCGGGCGATATCTGGGTCAAGAATTTTGTTGATATGGCTTTGCAGAATTAACACCTGCGCTTTGATGGTATCGGCATGGCTAAGCGGTGAAACCGCTTTGACCAGCAGCGGGTCAGGGGCGCCATCCATCCCTGCCAGCCAGCGCGAAAATCTGGCTGAGTCGTCTTTTTGATCGCCGCCGTTAATGATGCCGGCCAAGTCTATGAGTGGGTCAACCACCAGAGCGCAGCGCAGTGGAGAATTACTGAGGGCGGCAAGGTTCAAAATGGTGCGTCCACCATTATCCCAGCCAAATCCAGCAATACGGGTCCTGTCTGCCAGGCCATTATCCAAAATGGTGTTGATAGCGTCTTCAAGATCGGTTTTAGCTTGCAAAATTCCTTTTCCAGTCCCCGCCAGTGCGTATGACTTGCCAAGACCGCTTGCCCCGCGTGTGTTGACCTCCAATACATTATAGCCACGGTTGCTAAGCCATTGAATGCGTGGATCGAAGCCGTAAAATACGCGAGAGTTTAACCAGGGTTGAGGTAAGACTATCAGTGGAGCTATTGCGGGACGACCGACCCGCGCTGGCGTGAAATAGGTGACCAGTTCAAATCCGTCCCGTGCACGGATCCTGATAATTTCGGACTTGGCCAACTTGCGATTTTCCAGCGCTGGCATGGTTTCAAAAAGCGTGGTGATTTTATCCTTTTCCAGATTATACAAAGAGTAAATACCCGGCTGGTCCGGACGATCACTATAGATAACCAGTTGTTCGGCAGTGTTGGTGGCCGCCAGTATAAAAAACCGTGGTCCCAGTGTTTTTTCCAGTCGATCCAGAATGGGTTGAAAGCCTGCCGACAAACTCTGCCAGTGGGGCCTGGGACCATTGGTGAAATAGGCCAGTGGTTGTGCAGTGATAGGGTGGAACAGCGTCGTTTCAATATCGCCGTCTTTACCCGTCGCCAGAATTTCCTGCTCGCCGGTTTGCAGGTCTATGCGGGTAAAGGCGGAAAACTCCCTGCCCCGCCCGTCTATCAGATAGAGGCTGGTCGAGGTCGCATCCATTTGCTCCGGACGTGTCCGAGACACGTCACTTGCCTTGACGGAAAACAATGGTAGAGCGGTTCCATCCGCTTCCAGTACAATCCAGGTTTGTCCACCATCCCCATTCTTGCGAATACCCAGTCGTGGAACATAATCGCTATCCGTCACCCAATAGGCAAAGCCCGGGTTTTTGGCGACAAGGGCCTTTTCGCCGCTTTCCAGATCAATCCTGTAGAGATCAAAATTAGGTTGGCCCGCACGCCGTAACCGGACAAGGGCCGTGTTGGGCCAGTTTTTGGAAACACTTACCAACCAAACATAATCGCCTTCATTGACCGGTACCAGGTCCCGTACAGCTCCGGTTTGAACATTAAGCGCAAAAACACGGGTGGTTTTAGTCGCTGCAAAAGTACCAGCATAAAGAATATAGGCGCTATTGGGGGTCCAGCGGTGTAATTCCACGCCATCCTTGCCAAAGGTATATTGCTTTGGTGGCGTGGAGCCATCCGCATCGGCGACAAACAGGTTCAGCGCACCATCACTAAGGGCAAGCCAGCTGACTTTGGCGCCATCGGGGCTGATCCGGCCTTGATATTGCACAGGGTCACTAAACAGTGCCACACGGCTGATGAGGTTATCCGGTTTTTCCGGTTGCCGGGTGGATTCAGGTGTTTCTGGTATGACGGGTTTTTTGGGCTTGCACCCCGCCAAAGCCAAACCGGCGCAGAGTATAACCAATCCCAGACGGCCCAGCGTCCCCACAGGGTTTGCAAGGCCGGTCGGTGTCTTTGCAAAAGAAGAGTTCAATATCAATTTAGCGTACCAAAGAATTATTCAGAACGGAATCTAACAGCACTTAACTTTAGAAAGAACTTAAATTGCATTCATGTAGGGGTCATGGCCTTGCAATGTTTCACGGTGTTGCCAGATATGGTCACCAAAGATACATGTGCGCGTCAAGACGCGCATAGCAGGTGAGGCAAGAATGGCATCCTATCAATATATCTACCATATGGAAGATTTATCCAAGGTCTATACCGGCGGTAAAAAAGTGCTGGATGGTATCCATTTGTCATTTTATCCGGATGCCAAAATCGGCGTTGTCGGGGTAAACGGGTCGGGTAAATCCACCTTGCTGCGTATCATGGCTGGCCAGGATAATGATTTTACCGGCGAGGCCTGGGCCGCTGATGGTGCCAAAATCGGTTATTTGCCGCAGGAGCCGCAGCTGGACGAAAGCCTGGATGTGCTGGGCAACGTCATGATTGGTGTGAAAGAAAAACAAGACATTCTGAATCGCTATAATGATTTGATGATGAACTACTCCGAAGAGACTGCGGATGAAGGCGCAAGGCTTCAGGATATCATTGATAGYCAGGATTTATGGGACCTCGACAGTAARGTYGAAATGGCGATGGAAGCCCTGCGCTGCCCGCCAGCCGATGCGTCWGTTGTCAATCTTTCCGGTGGTGARAAACGCCGCGTGGCGCTTTGCCAATTGYTGCTGGCMGAACCTGATTTGCTGCTGCTYGATGAGCCAACCAACCATCTGGATGCG
Organism: Hyphomicrobiales bacterium; assembly: GCA_002746425.1. GTDB lineage: Bacteria > Pseudomonadota > Alphaproteobacteria > Rhizobiales. The sequence continues at coordinate 5,185 of NVXB01000106.1, forward strand.
GAAACYGTYGCATGGCTGGAAAAACATTTGGTRGCCTTTAARGGCGCTGTGCTGATCATCACCCATGATCGGTATTTCCTTGATAATGTGACCGGCTGGATTYTSGARCTYGATCGCGGCAGCGGYATTCCTTACGAGGGCAACTACTCTGCCTATCTGGAYGCTAAAGCCAAGCGTATGGTCCAGGAAGGCCGCGAGGATGCGGCGCGGCTGGGCGCTTTGGAGCGTGAGCGCAAATGGATTGCCTCCAGTCCCAAAGCCCGTCAAACCAAATCCAAAGCCCGTATCAAGGCTTATGATGAGTTGCTGGAGCGCAGTGACGCGCGCAAGCCGGGTATGGCGCAAATCCTCATTCCGCCGGGCGAGCGCCTTGGCCAGGTTGTTATCGAAATTGATGCCATTTCCAAAGGTTATGGCGACCGTTTGTTAATCGATGATTTGTCGTTCAAACTGCCACCGGGCGGTATTGTTGGCATTATCGGCCCCAATGGCGCGGGTAAATCGACCTTGTTCAAAATGTTGACCGAGCAGGAAGAGCCCGATCAAGGCTCTATTCGTTTGGGCGAAACCGTTAAACTTGGTTATGTCGACCAATCGCGCGATTCACTGGATGCCAATAAAACCGTTTGGGAAGAAATTTCCGGCGGCGATGAAATCATTATGCTCGGCAAGCATGAAATGAAGAGCCGAGCCTATGTTGGCTCGTTCAACTTTAAGGGCGGAGATCAGCAACAAAAGGTTGGCTCGCTGTCTGGTGGCCAGCGTAACCGTGTGCATTTGGCCAAGATTTTACGTTCTGGTTCCAACGTGCTGCTGCTCGATGAGCCCACCAATGATCTGGATACAGAGACACTTGGCGCGCTTGAAGATGCCTTGGAAGATTTTGCTGGCTGTGCCGTGGTTATCTCGCATGATCGTATGTTCCTCGATCGCCTGGCGACACACATCCTTGCCTTTGAAGGCGACAGCCATGTGGAATGGTTTGAGGGCAATTATGCCGATTATGAAGACGATAAAAGACGCCGCCTAGGCGCTGATGCGGTGGAAAATCCACGCCGCCTGAAATACAAACCATTTACACGATAAGTACTTGGCCATTTACACGAAGAAACAATAGAGGCTGCACGCCAGCCTCTATATTTTGGCCCTATTTGCAAACCCGATAGGCGCCCGCCTGACCATGGCGGGCCAAATCCAGGTGGAAGTGATCGCGGTGAAAGCGATCTGCATTGGGGCCAAGCACGGTGGTGAAGTGCTTGCAGGCACCTTCATTGACCGCGCGCAGAAATTTGCGCTCGGGRCGRCGCCCCTTCCAGCCCTTTGCAACATTAATCTTGCGMCCATCCGCYAGYGTGAACTCGCTGATGTCGATGGCRTTGCCAAGCCCGTGTTCGGACARTTTWGCGCCCTTAACGCCRTTGCGGGTGCGGCACGAGAARCTKGCRGCAACGCGCAGCTTGACCACCGGGCTGCCCAAATGGCGGCTGGCCTCRGTCTGCACYACATCACGCACCCAGTTTGCCAAGGCAAAGCCAAGTTGCCGTTGCACATTGGCTTGCGGYGAAAGGCGAACTYTTGTGGGGGCATTAACCGCCTGAATGCCAACCAGYGAGCGTTTTGGGCAGCTGCTYCGCAKRGCYGATTTGGAAAGTTTGACCAACACCAACGGCCCACCGCGAGGCTTTTGCCGGGCGCGCGATAACACGCCGCCAATTGTCGCTTCCGTTGTTTTTGTCGGCGCTTCTTCGGCGAGTTTGRTTGCTGTTTTTTTGGTGGCTTTGGCGGTGCGGAATTTCTTAAAACTATTGATCAGATTAGGRCGYTKSGTGGTGCCAGCATCGTTGGCAAGCCAAGGGCGCGCACGCGGCAAGGGAGCKTTTCTAAGCGCTCGTGTGATRCGGGCAGGCGCTGTYTTTCTTGGCGYKACAACAACACTTTTGGTGCTGGGTTGCRCCGTYKTGCGCTGTTTGATTGACTTCATGCCTTTTTTGAGGCGATTGAAAATGGATTTGACGGAGTTCTTCTCGGTGCTTTGCGCCCAAACCAGATGGCCTGTCGGCAGAATGAGGGGCRTCGTTACCAGCAGCGTTGTTGCCAGTCCAAAAACCAGCGCGCATCGCAGCAGTATTGTCRTCATTCGCCGATTGTTAAGCGCAGGCACTTGCATCAGTTTCACGTCCATCCAGTTCTCTATTTTCTTCGCTTGCTTTTGCGGCGAAAAAACGTCTTGTTACCATTATAATTGAAATAACAGCCGATCCGACAGCCCGCACGCACATACGAATTGCTCAAACAAAATGCTTAAAAAATTCCAGACAAACAAGACTGTTTCACCACTTGCCTGGGGGCTTGGAAGCAATTCCTTTGATCTGCAAGGGCTTATTGRYAAAACTGCTGATGCTATCGCTGAAAAAGAAGCCGATATCAAGGCYATATCGGCCATGATAGATGTTTCCGTCGCGCAAACCCAGGCGGYCCARAAGGTAAGYGCACTGGCTGGTATTCCTGTTGGCATCAAGGATATTATTGAAACAGCGGAATTGCCCACCCAGCATGGCTCGGTGATCTACAAAAATTATCAACCCAAGGCCGACGCCGCTATTGTGCGGATGGTTAAACGGGCTGGCGGGCAGGTGGCGCATAAAACCGTGACCACCGAGCACGCCTTTTTGCAGCCCGATGTGACCCGCAATCCATATAATCTGGCGCATACGCCGGGTGGGTCTTCATCTGGCTCCGCCGCCGCTGTGGCCGCTGGCATGCTGCCCTTTGCCATTGGCACGCAAACCGGCGGTTCGGTCATTCGCCCGGCAAATTATTGCGGTGTGGTGGGATTCAAACCAAGCTTTGGCGCGTTGCCAACGGTTGGCACCAAAACTTTCTCATGGAGCTTGGATACGCTGGGCCTGTTTGCACCAACCATTGAGGATATGAGCCTGTTTTGGCAGGCGTTGATGGCAAATGGCGGCGAGCTGACACCGCTGACAACAAAGACGCAAAACCGGCCCTTGCGCATTGGCATCGCCAAAACGCACATTTGGGATCAGGCATTGCCAGAAACGCGCGAGGCTATGGAGCTGGCCGCGCAAAGTTGGCAATCTGCTGGGCACACGATTGTTGAGCTGGAATGGCCTAAATTGTTCACCCGCGCCTTTGATGCGCACAAAATTGTGCATGATTATGAAGCCTGCCGTGCGCTGGCCTGGGAAATGGATGAGCATGGCGACGAGCTTAGCCCGGTCCTGATGGAAACCTTGAGCAATGGCCTAAAAGTAAGCCGCGATGATTATCACCACGCCCGCCACATCGCCAAGCGCGCACGGTTCTCATTTGCGGAAATACACGCCAAGATAGATGTCGTCATGACGCCATCTGCGCCAGGTGCTGCGCCGCACGGACTGGAAAGCACCGGTACATCTGTGTTTAACCGCTTGTGGACTTTGCTCGGTGACCCCTGCATTCATTTGCCGGCGTATCAAACAGAATCCGGCCTGCCCATTGGCGTTCAGCTTGTGGGCAGATCGGCGCAGGATGATTTGCTACTTTCGATTGCAAATCGGCTTTTTGCACAGCTTTGAGCTAAATCGCAGCTATTTTGTTAGTTTTTATCTAAGAATGCTGCATTTTTATGGTTACCAAAAAACTCAGCTCTGTCAGAGACATAACAAATTTGGGGCCAATTTGGCCTGAAATCTTTCGCAATGCAGCATAGTTTTTGCTTGGAAATTTTGTATTTTTCGAGAAAACTCAGACATCACATAGCAAGCGGAGGATTTTGATATGACGAAATCAAATGCTGTGAGAGTTACCAATGTAGCTCTATTGTGTGCTGCGTTTACGTTTATTGCGGCTATTGTTATTGGCGCTGTTTGAAGTCACACRGGTGATGAGCGCTGGAGCATCTGAGTAAGTTGTTCCGATAGTTGTGTTGTTTRATTTGTATCAGTTTGTTGATTTTGGACGATAGGTTCAAAACAAGGCTGGGTCTGTTGACCCGGCCTTTTTTGTGTCGCCARATAKGRYAYGAAAAAATGTGATCCTTGGGAGTGAAATWGAATGTCGGATTTGAAGCAACGGTTTAGTGTTRAGGGTAAACGGGCATTGGTAACCGGCGCTTCSAAGGGCATAGGCTACGACATTTGCAAAACACTGGCGCAGGCAGGCGCAGACATTATTGCCGTGGGGCGCGATCAGAGCGGCCTGGATGATGTTTGCGGGGAAGTGGAAGCCTTTGGCCGCCGGGCAGTGTCTTTGACAGGAGAATTGGGCAATCCCGATGATTGTCTGGCCATTGCCGACAAGGCGCTGGCGGCTTTTGGTACGATTGATATTTTGGTCAATAACGCAGCCGCTTCGCTGATCGAGCCGATTTTGGAGACGCCGCTGAAAAACTGGGACACGACGATGAATGTTAATGTGCGGGCACCGTTTTTGCTCGCCAAAGCGGTTGCACCCAAAATGATCGCGCAGAGAAGCGGCAAGATCATCAATATCTCTTCGCAGACAGGTGTTGTGGCGCTGGTAGACCATGCTGCTTATGCTGCCTCAAAAGCGGCGCTAAACATGCTGACACAGGTCATGACCGCAGAATGGGGACCACACAACATTCAGGCCAATGCCATTTGCCCGACAGTTGTGATGACAGCAATGGGAAAAAATGTGTGGGCACCAAAGGAAATGCAAGAGCCTATGTTGGCCAAAATTCCGTTGGGCCGCTTTGCGGAGCCTCAGGAAATTGCAGATTTAACCCTGTATCTGGCATCACCGGCAGCGGATATGATCACCGGTCAGATTATATGCGTTGATGGCGGCTATACCGCGCTTTAGGGCGGGCCTAGGGCGTGTATGAAAGCCTAGTGGTATATAGCGCTTTTCAACTCGCCAGCAGAAAAGCTGTTTGATTGCAGCGTTGGAATACTATCCATCGTCCCATCAACACTGCCCGTTGTTTCTTCATCAAAACAGCGAAAGAAGATGACCGGATTTGTGATTTTTATCCGCGACAGGGCCTGCCTGATTACTTTGCGCGCTTTGGCGCGCTCGGCAGGCTCATCGACCAAACCGATTGTAACCATCACATAGACTTTTTTCTTATTGTTGAGAAAAGCGCAGTTGCACTGGGATGAATCTGCAAGAATGGAATTGAGTTGGCAAATAGAAGCGGACCAAACCATCAGGTTTTCCAAATCCTTGTCGCCGCGAACGGGGACATCAATCACCAAAATATCCGAATTGCAAATATCAACGATTTTGGACGCTTTAACCGTCTCGTCGTATAAAACGCGCTGTTTTACCGGGGCGCTCTTATTGTGGGTGCTGATATTCTCAGATGATTTTGAGTTCAGTGTTTCGCAGGCCCTAATTTGCTCAAAAGCATTGATATCGTGCATCGTGCTTTTGGGGCCCGTCGACATTTTATGGGCCAAAAAATAGGCGAACTCGTGCTCCGTATCGAGCCAATGCTCTTCCAATGGGCTAGTCCGAATTAAACTCACAATCATACTGGTCATCCCTATCAAAGGACAGTTCCGCGGTCCTACAGAGCATTACAAAAAATGCTGCGTACGTAGATATGCTTAACTCTAACAGGAAAAAGAAAAAAACATAGCGATTTTGTGCGAAATACGCACGAGGTGGCTCACTTCAGCCTAAAGGATGATGCCCACCTAAGCGTGCAAAGCGAAGGCGGCTAACCCTTAAGCCGCTTCAACGCTCAGGTTTACTGCCTGCAACTCGGGTCCAAGGCCCATTAGGTGGCAAACTGCAAACACGATTTCCGAGCGATTTAAAGTGTAGAAATGGATGTCTTCAACCCCACGCTCCGCCAAATCAAACACCTGCTCGGCAAGAATTGCGGTTGAAACCATGCGCTGAGTTTCCAGATCATCATCAAGACCCTGAAAGGCGCGAGCGAGCCAATGGGGCAGGGTTGCACCACACATGGCGGCAAAAGATTTTAGCTGGGCGAATTTATAGACCGGCAGCAGACCGGGAATAATGGGTATGGAAATGCCAGCGGCGCGGGCGCGCTCAACAAAGGCTTCATAGACATCATTGTCAAAAAAGAACTGGGTGATGGCGCGGCTGGCACCGGCATCGACCTTGCGCTTTAGATTGTCCAATTCATGGTCCCAGCTTGGGCTGTCGGGGTGGCGCTCGGGGTAGGCGGCAACGGTGATTTCGAAATCACCGCGTTTGGCAATGCCTGCCACCAGATCAGCTGCATTTTGATAGCCCTGTGGGTGGGCGCGAAACACGTTGGAGCCGTCTTGCGGATCACCGCGCAGCGCAACAATGTGTTTGACACCTGCTGCTGCATAGCCTTCCACAACAGCGTCCACCTCATCGCGAGAAGCGGAAACGCAGGTTAAATGAGCAGCCGGGCGATAGCTGGTTTTTTTGGCCAGATCGGCCACGGTGCGGTGCGTGCGTTCGCGTGTGCTGCCGCCTGCGCCATAGGTGACGGAGACGAAATCGGGGTTGAACAGTCCAAGACGGTTGATTGACTCCCAAAGCTGCACCTCGCCCTTGTCGGATTTGGCTGGAAAAAACTCGAATGAGATGCGCTTGGCCCGTTTTTTGTGCTGCCGAAGGTTCGCGATAATTGACATTATACTTTTTCCATTGGGGAGAGGGAGGTGGAAGAAATCAGATCGTCTGCCATGAGATCGTTTGCCATGAGCATGCGCGGGTCCTGGGCCAGCCAGATGCTGACGGTCAGCGCGTTACCATCGGGGTTCTCAGGTGCCAGATGCGTGACCGAGCGAAGGTCAAGACCAGCATCTTCAATCCACTCACTCATCAGTTCATCGGAAAAACCAAGACGGCGATGGGCGTTCTCATCGCGCAGGAATTCCAGATGATGCGGTGAGAAATCGATGATCAGCAATCGGCCGCCGGGGCGCAAGGCCTGAGCCGTTTTACGAACAGCACGAGCAGGATCATCGAGAAAATGCAAAACCTGATGGACCACAGCAACATCAAACGAGTTGCGCGCTACGGGTAGGTTAAAGATATCGCCAAAGCGTACCTGCGCATGGGACGTGCCGCTGGCGTCAAGATTAGCTCTGGCAACGGCCAGCATGTCGAGGCTGGAATCAATGCCAACGCCATCGGTGTAGCTGTCCTGAAACAGTTGCAACATGCGCCCGGTGCCGGTGCCGACATCCAGCAGTGAGCCAAAGTGTTGGGTGCCGATCAGCTCCAGAAGCTGTTGCTCAACGGCTTGCTCGGCAATGTGGTGGCTTCGGATTTGATCCCAATCGCGGGCGTTTTTCGAGAAATAACGGGCAGCGGATTCTGCGTTACGCGATTTGACCTCGGCCAAGCGCTCTGCATAAACGGCATCAGCCACTATCTGCGCATCAACCCGCCGAAGGCCAACCATGACCGACGTGTGGTGCCGGTTTAAGGCCTTGCCGATTGCAGGTAAGCTCATATGAAGTAGTTGATTGAGGAGATGCATAGCCACCCACCGCACCTGTGCCACACGCTGGGTTCTGATATTTCCCARCARGACGTCAAGGTCTAGCGAGCAACGCTCTGCAACCAACTGAATGACCTTTTGGGCGTCCTTTTGAACGTCATTCTCAGGCCGAAGGTGCGGGCGCTGATAGCGTATAGTGCGTACTTGGTCAGGCTTATAGATCTCAGTGTGTGTCATTGATGTACTCCCAACTGATCGCACTCGATGAAATCCACCAAATCAATTTGAGCCGCCTTATCACGTCTCGTTTTTGCCGCGTTGATCGTGTGATGCTCTCTGTCATAGGCAAGATGGCAGCGCTGGCACCAAGCCATAAGGTTGTCATCTTCGCAGTCCTCCGGCGTGTGGTTTAGATGTCCGATTGTCAGCACCACCTTGGAGCCAGTGACGGGGTGAGGCTCGTAATTCTTCGCACGGCAATCAGGATAGAAGCCGGAGGAGCCTTCGCACCTGTGCCCTGCTCTTTCCAATATGTGCGCCCGGATTTCTTTCCAGTTTTTCGGATAGCGCTTTCTATTTTCCGGTTTAATCGGCATCACAATTTACTCCCAATACTCGCGCCAATACCTCGCGGCGCTTATCGTTCTCCACCATGTCCAAAAGCCCCTTGTGCGCCTCCTGCCAATGGGCAAGGTGTCGCCCATCGTCTCCGGTCGCTTTGAGGCGTTTCTTTCTGATCTCTTCCGGGGTCATTGAGCCAACCTCATGTCAATTTGCTCAGGCTT
>NVXB01000107.1 GCA_002746425.1 Hyphomicrobiales bacterium
TATGCTGGAAAGCGTCAAAGACCGTGTCATCATCGGCCCGGCTTTTGGGCTGGTGCATAATTCGGTTTTTGAGGGTGATGTGGTTGGCATGACCAAAGAGGTTGTCGAAGCCATGGGATTGCCGCGCAAGCTGGAACATACGGTTGCGAGCTATCATGAAATGCGCAAGCGCGGCATGCGGGTCGTTGTCGGCGGTGATTACGGCTTTACCATTACGCCGATGGGCCAAAACGCTCGTGACATCGGCCATTTCGTCAAGTTTTTTGGTTACAGCCCGGCTGGCGCGCTGAAATGCGCGACCGAAGTTGGCGGCGATTTGATGGGGCTTAAGGGCGAGCTTGGCATTATCAAGGAAGGCGCGCTGGCTGATATTCTGCTGGTCAATGGTGATCCGCTGGCTGATCAATCCATTTTGGTGGGGCCGGGTAATTTTGATCTGATCATGAAAGACGGCAAAATGCACAAGGACTGGCGCCGCCCCGACATGCGCTCCGAGCTGATCACACAGCTATATTAAGGGCGTTTTCCAGAGATGCGCTCAAGCCTCGGCTTCGGTAGGTAATGTGCACCCCTCCCCGCTTCGTTAGGCGATGCGCCTCCCTCTCCGTTTCGGTGGGTAATGCGCACCCCTCTCCGCCGCGATAGGTGATACGCCTCCCTCTCCGTTTCGTCATACCAAGACTTGATCTTGGTATCCAGAGCAACGGCTCCGTTTGCGAATACGGGTCATGTGTGGGGCTGAATGGTTGCCGCTTGCGCCGACTGGATCCCAAGATCAAGTCTTGGGATGACGTCAAGGGGAGACGGTGGTGGCCTTGGGATGACGCGTGTGGGCGGTCAGGGGATAACGCGCCTGCGGTGACGGTGGCGGCTACCAGACAATAAAAAACAGGCGCAGCTTTCACCGCGCCTGTCTCAAAACTCATAAAAGGCTTATGCGCCCACCTCTCCGCTTCGTCATGCCAAGACTTGATCTTGGTATCCAGAGCAACGGCTCCGTTTGCGAAAGCGGGTCATGTGTGGGGCTGGATATTTACCGCTTGCGCCGACTGGATCCCAAGATCAAGTCTTGGGATGACGTCTGAGGGTGGTCTTGGGATGACGCGCGTGGGGGAGACGGTGGCGAGTGCCGGAATTAGGTGAGTTTACCATTTGGACGACGAGGTCTGAAAAGACAATAAAAAACAGGCGCAGTTTTCACCGCGCCTGTCTCAAAACTTATAAAACTTATGCGCTGTAGGCGACGACGTCCTGGCGTTGTGCGCCAAGGCCCTCGATCTGCAGTTCAATCACTTCGCCGCCATGTAGATAGCGAGGTGGTTTTTGGCCCATGCCAACACCGCTTGGGGTGCCGGTTGCGATGATATCGCCGGGCTGTAGCGCCATGAATTTAGACATGTAGGAGATAATCTCTGCCACACCAAAAATCATGTCAGAAGTGTTTGAATCCTGCTGCACATCGCCATTAATGCTCAAGGTCAATTTTAGGTTCTGCGGATCAGCAACTTCATCAGCTGTTACCAGATAAGGGCCGGTTGGGCCGAATGTTGGCGCTGATTTACCCTTGATCCACTGACCACCGCGCTCGGTCTGAAAACCGCGTTCGGATACGTCATTAATGGTGCAATAACCAGCCACACATGAAAGCGCATCAGCTTCACTGACATGCTCCACATGCTTGCCGATAATCACACCCAGCTCAACTTCCCAGTCGCACTTATCGGAGTCCTTTGGCACGACCACATTATCAAACGGGCCGCACAAAGCTGATGATGCCTTGGAAAACAAAATCGGCTCGGTTGGCGGTGTCGCGCCGGTTTCTGCAGCATGCTTGGCATAGTTTAGGCCAATGCAGAAAAAGTTCGGCACGGATGCCACGCAAGAACCAAGGCGCACATCGCCATCCACCAATGGCAGCGTCGATGTATCGATGTCTTTCAACTTGTTCAAAGTATCAACGGAGACGGTTTCCCCTGCGAAATCGGCCACATGAGCCGATAAATCGCGGATATTGCCATCGCCATCCAGACAACCTGGTTTTTCCTGGCCTTTGGGGCCAAAGCGCAAAAATTTCATCACATATTCCTTAGTGCATTACGTGTTGTTCAAAAACTGCATACAGCAATTAGTGATTATCTCTTGATTAGTGATTATCTCGGGGCAATTTTTCGGCAACCCTATGATAGGACGTCGCCAATTCCAGGCAACCGCCGTCAGACAATTGACCCACATGCTTGCGATAAATTTCCTGCCACGGTGTTTGATGCTCCAGCTCAGGCTCTACCCAGGCATCCTTACGGGCCTGCCATTCAGCTTCATCAACCAGCGCATCCAGCGTTCTTGTATTGAGATCAAGACGCACTTTGTCACCGGTATTGAGATAAGCCAAGCCGCCGCCAACCACAGATTCTGGTGAAGCATTGAGAATGGATGGGCTTTCAGAGGTGCCCGATTGACGACCATCACCAACAGTTGGCAGATGGTTGATGCCCTTTTTGATCAAGGCATCTGATGGCTGCATGTTTACCACCTCGGCAGAGCCGGGATAGCCAACACAGCCAACACCGCGGATGAACAAAATAGTGTTTTCATCAATTTCAAGATCGGGATCATTGATAGCGCCATGATAATGCTCTGGACCTTCAAACACGACAGCGCGCGCTTCAAAGATGTTTTCTTGGCCAGGCTTACTGAGGAAACGCTCACGGAAATCGGGTGAAATCACGCTGGTTTTCATCAAGGCAGAATCAAACAGATTACCGCTCAGCACAACAAAACCGGCTTGCGTGCGCATAGGATCAGCAACGGTTTTGATAACTTTGTGATCTTCACTACGGGAATTGCCAATGGCCTCGCCCATGGTTTTACCAGACACAGTCATCACATCTTTATGCAACATACCGGCAGCCATCATCTCGCCCATAACGGCAGGAAGACCACCAGCGCGGAAATAACTCTCGCCAAGATATTCACCAGCGGGCTGCATATTAACCAGCAGCGGCAAATCAAAACCGATTTCCTGCCAATCCTGAATGTCCAACTCCACATCCATGTGGCGCGCAATAGCCTGAAGATGCGGCGGCGCATTTGTCGAACCACCAATGGCCGTGTTGACCTTGATGGCGTTTTCAAAGGCTTTGCGGGTCATAACTTTGGAGGGACGAAGGTCTTCCTTGACCATGTCGACAATGCGTTTTCCAGTTTCATAGGCCATGCCCATGCGCTCGCGGAATGGCGCAGGAATTGCGGCACAGCCCGGAAGGCTCATGCCAAGTGCTTCAGCCAGCGCATTCATCGTGCTGGCAGTACCCATGGTGTTGCAATGGCCAAGCGATGGCGCAGAAGCGCAAACGCGGTCCATGAACTCATCATAATCGATCTTGCCTTCGGCCAGCAAACGGCGGCTTTGCCACACGATCGTGCCGGAACCCGCCAGTTCACCCTTCCACCAGCCATCAAGCATTGGGCCGCCGGAAAGAACAATCGCAGGAATATCCACCGTTGCAGCACCCATCAGCTGGGCAGGCGTGGTTTTATCGCAACCAGTTGTCAGCACAACACCATCAATGGGATAACCGTGCAGCACTTCTACCAAAGACAAATAGGCAAGGTTACGGTCCAAAGCAGCCGTGGGGCGCTTGCCGGTTTCCTGAATGGGATGCACCGGAAACTCAATAGGAATACCGCCACCATCGCGGATACCCGCTTTGATACGCTCGGACAAAAACATGTGAATTTTGTTGCAAGGTGCCAGATCAGACCCGGTCTGAGCAATGCCAATCATGGGCTTGCCGGATTGCAATTCTTCGCGTGTATAACCCTGATTTTGATACCGCTCCACATACAAAGCCGTCATGCCGGGATTGTTTGGATTATCAAACCACTCTTGTGACCGTAGGGGTTTATTTGCCCGGGTATCGTAGTCTTTGCTCATTTAGGTACTCTCCAAGTGGTATGTCTTATGCTGAACTCTGCACGGCTTTTATCCCGCAGCAGATAGGTTTGCCCAATCATAATTAGGTGGTCATAATCTCGTCTCGTTCGTCGCCGTCTTTTACTGTTCGTCAGAATTTTGATTAAAAATGATGGTGATATTTTTAATGGCATTGCGCAGATGTAGCTTCAGATGGTTAGAGGCTTGCTCGCCATCGCGCACACGCAATGCGTCCACAATATTGGTGTGATCGCTCAGGGTTTTTGTTCGGTTTATGCGTTTGCTCGACGACATATAACGTGCGCGCCAAAGTCGCGCATTATATTGCTTGTGCAATTTGATAAGGGGCTGGTTACCGGCGGCAGCAACAATGGCCTCATGAAAGGCCATATCAATCTTGAAGACCTCAAGAGGGTCTCCGCTATCAAATGTCGCCAGCAGATTGTCATGCAATCGCTCAATATGGCTGTATTGCGCGGCGGTCATGACATCGCAGGCGCCCTCACCGGCCAGCGCTTCCAGCGCACTTTGCACCAGCAGCAATTGTGTCAGATCATCCAGAGATGGGTTGGCAACAATTGGCGTGCGCGCCGGGGCCATAATCACCAGGCCTTCGGCTTCCAAAATAAACAGCGCCTCGCGCAGCGGCGTGCGGCTTACGCCCAGCGCATCTGCGGTTTCGCGTTCATGGATAGCGCGGCCCGGCTCCATATCACCCAGAATAATCTGATGGCGCAGCACTTCGGCAACCTGATCGCCCAAACGTTGACGCGACAGCGCTGGGATGGCTGGCCCGTTCTCTTCGCTATTTTGTATCGCCCGATCCGTCATGGAGACCTAATCTAACTTTGCTCGCATCTAAATTATGCGCGCATGAAACACGTTGCCTGTGCGGCATATGATATATGGTATACCAAATTTCTTGACGAAAGAAAGCATGTAGTATACCAAATTTTTGCGAAACCCCGGTTGGGCCTATGCAAATTAGGCCTAAAACATGCAATAATGCCGGGATTCAAGACGATGAATTAAAATTTTCAGGGAGAGTAATATGAAAATTGTTAAGTTGCTCGTTGGCACCGCAGTTGCTGCGGTTCTTGCAACAAGTGCTTATGCACAAGAAATTAACCTGCGCATGCAGACACACTACGCGCCAGAAACCGTTTCCGGTAAACTGGCCCAGGGCTTCATGGATGACGTAAATGTCATGTCAGGTGGTCGCGTGACCATCGAAATGTTCTGGTCTTCATCCCTTGTTGCCTCAGTTGAAGGCTTTGATGCCGCAGCTAATGGCGTCATTGATGGTGAAATGCATGGCGGCGCTTACCAAACTGGTAAGAACCCAGCATTCCAGTTCGTTGGCGATCCAATGGGCGGTTATGACAACCCATGGCAGATGTATTCATTCCTCTACAATGGTGGCGGACTTGAAGCTGCAAACAACCTGTACAATACACACGGTATGCACCTTGTGGGTTGGTGGGCTGGTGGCCAGGAAGCTATGTCTTCCTCACGCCCCCTTGCAGGCCCTGCAGATCTGAAAGATTGGAAATTCCGTTCCCCTCCAGGTTTGGAAACAGAAATCTTTGCTGAGCTTGGTGCATCACCAATCGTGATGGATTTCACCGACATCTTTACCGCTCTGGAAACAGGCGTGATTGATGGTGCTGATGCTTCCAGCCTTGCCAACAATGTTGGCCTTGGTCTGTATGACATCGTGAAACACGCTACTTTCCCTGGCTTCCACTCCATGCCAGCGGATCACGTGACTTTCAATCTTGAAGTATGGAATGGCTTGCCTACAGACATTCAGCGCATCATTGAAGTTGCAACTCAGAAGCTTGCTCTGCAGACAACTATGACCTTTGAGCTTGCTAACCGCGAAGCAGCTGCCAAGCTGGTTGCTGAAGGCGTGACACTGTATGATTGGAGCACAGAAGATCGTGCGTCTTTCCGTGCCGGTGCTCAAAAAGCCTGGGATGGCTGGGCAGACAAAACACCTGAAGCTCGTCAGTTGGTTGATGCTCACCGTACATTCCTGCGTCGTCTGGGCATGATTGAATAGTCAGACTTTTTCTGATTAATCTGAACAAGGGTGGCGGGTCTTACGAGGCTCGCCACTTTTATCTGTAATTAGGGTCTGGCCTCTGTTTGGTCCCGGCTCTAGCTTTGAAAACTGGGAGAGATTTCATGGCACACAATGATGCAAGCTATTGGCTTGGGTCCGCGCGCAAGCCCGTAAAACTGTTGATGATGGCCTTTACCGTCGCAGTTTTGGCTTTGTCGGCTTGGTTGATTATAGGCGCGTTATTTTTAGGCTCCGAAATTGGCCTAAAACAATTCCTGTCTCCCCGATCAAATACAATCGTAATGACAACAACAATATGCGGCTGGCTCGCCATTTTGTTTGGATGCATGTATCTTTCAGATAGGCGCGGCGCGATTGAAACAAAATCCCGTGGGTTCTTTGATGTGGTTAGCCTGATTTTTGCCAGGCTGGCGATGTTGGCGGTTGCCGGCATTGTTATGGTGATGTTCTACGAAGTCATCATGCGCTACATCTTTGAAAAACCAACTTTGTGGGCCAATGAATTATCGCTTTGGATGGCGGGTTTTGTGTTCTTGTTGGCAGGGCTTTATGCCATGCAACAACGCAGCCATATCCGTATTTATGTGATCTACGATATGATGCCACGCTGGATGAAGAAAGCCTCCGACGTGATCGCAGTGTTTCTTATTTGGGCCTTTGCCGCTGCACTTGTGTGGGGCGGATTTAATGAGGCCAAATCTAAGTTCATCCGCTGGGAAACATTTGGTACTGCATGGGATCCACCCCTGCCTGCGACCATCAAAACCGGCATACTTGTCATAATAGTTCTGGTGGCCATACAGGCGCTGTCCAATCTGCTTGCAGATTGGCACAAGGAACCAGAATCGCATTCGCCTATGGATGATATCGATGAAAGTGAAATCGAGAATATTCGTCAGAGCATAAAGGACTAAAGCAATGATGGATATTGGAACAATTTCAGTCATCCTGTTATTAGGAATGTTTTTCCTGCTGGCCATCGGCATGCCGCTTGGTTTTGCCTCTGCCTTTTTGGCAGTTGGCGTGTTGACTATGAAGTTTGGGCCGGACTTGCTGTTTGGCCAGTTCGGACGCGGACCGCTTAACGTATTGGGCCAGGCCGTTTACCGGCAAATGACCAATTACGTGCTGATATCGGTGCCGTTATTTATCTTTATGGCCTCGCTGTTGGAGCGAACGGGCATCGCCAAGGATATGTACTCATCCTTGAACGTATGGCTGTCCCGTACCCGTGGCGGCATTGCCATCGTAACCTCCATCATGGCGGTTATTATGGCGGCAATGTCTGGTATTATCGGCGGTGAAGTTGTGCTGCTTGGCCTGATTGCCCTGCCGCAGATGCTGCGCCTTGGTTATAATCAGAACCTGGCAATTGGTACGATCTGTGCCAGTGGCTCGCTGGGTACTATGATCCCGCCATCGATCGTGTTGATCTTCTATGGCCTGATCACTGAAACCTCGATCAAAGCTCTGTTTACCGCAGCGTTTTTGCCCGGGTTCATGCTGGCCTCATTCTTCATCCTGTACATCATTGTGCGCACACGGTTGCACCCTGAGCAGGCGCCTTTGCCTGAGCCAGACCCCACGGATCCGCAAGGCGGAGAGAAAACAGCATTGTTTGCTGCGTTCCTGTCCATCCTGACAGCTGGTGCCAGTGCCATCTTGCTGCTGCGTGCCGTGTTCTTCACCCTTACCGGTGCCAATGTTATCACCGAAGGCGTGGATCCAATCCCGCTTGGTATGGTTGCTGATCTGCCTGTTCTGGGCGGTGTGTTGGCTGTAGCCCTGGCGCTTAATCTGTTTGTCTTTAAGCCTGCCCGTTCAAAAATGGGCTGGMRWATGGGCAARGGYCTTGTTGCGCCAATCATCGTGATTGGTGTGGTGCTTGGCTCCATCTAYGGCGGCATYACCGGCATTACGGAAGCTGCTGGTATGGGCGTTGTKGCCGTGTTCTTGCTTGCCGTGTTCCGCGGTGAGATGAGCTCGGAAGTGCTTTGGGACTCGCTGATGCGCACGCTGAAATCAACCGGCACCATTATCTGGGTGACGATTGGTGCAGCCACGCTTGCRGCGGCCTACACMTTGTCGGGCGGWCCAACCTATGTGGCCAATCTGATTGTGGGCGCAGAGCTGCCAAGCATGGGCATTATCCTGGTGATGATGTTTGTGTTCCTGATCATGGGTATGTTCATGGATTGGGTTGGCATTGTGTTGCTGATCATGCCGGTGTTCCTGCCGATTGTGCTGCGTTTGCCAGTGGCTGACCTTGGCTACTTTGGTGTTCTTGAGCCAAAACATGTGGCGATCTGGTTTGGTGTTGTGTTCTGTATGAACATGCAGGTGAGTTTCCTCTCGCCCCCCTTTGGGCCAGCGGCGTTYTACCTGAAATCGGTGGCTCCGCCATCGATCACGCTGGTSGATATTTTCCGGGGCTTCCTGCCCTTCATCGCCATTCAGTTGCTGGCACTTACTGTGTTGCTGCTATGGCCGGGAATTATTGCTGTGTTTTTGTAACGCCTGACCCATATTTGTACTAAGATAGATGCGGAGTTGAACTTGTTTTGGCTCCGCATTTTGCTGGAGGTAGACCAAACCCAGCGCATTTCCCGTGGAGGTTGATATGTTAACTCAGGAACAAATCCAGTTCTTCGAAACAGAAGGTTATCTGGTTGTCGAAGACGTGCTGGATCAGGCTACWGTKCTKGACCCKGTTCGCGCTGAATATTCCGATCTGCTTGATGGCCTCTATGACCAATGGCACGTTGAGGGCAAAGTACCCTCCGGTGAAGGCATGAGCTTCCACGATAAGCTGCTGACCTCCTACAAAGCGCAATGCGAATGGTTCCAGCCAATGGATATCTCGCTGCCCGGCGGCGTCATTGCTGCCGACACACCGTTTCATTTTGGCCCTGCCGTGCTCAACATGCTAACCGCGCCCAAATTGCTGGATGTGGTGGAATCGCTGATCGGCCCGGAGATCACTTCCAACCCGATCCAGCATGTGCGCATCAAACCACCGGCTACGGATTTGCGCAGTGATGAATCGCGTGCCCACATTACCAAAACCGACTGGCATCAGGATAAGGGCGTGACGCTGGAGAGCGCCGATCAAACCACCATGATCACCGTGTGGATTGCGGTAACCGATGCCACCGAGCAAAATGGTTGCCTGCAGGTTTTACCGCGCGGCCATAAAAAGGGCCTGCTGCCCCATTGCGAAAAAATTCAGGTCGGCATTCCCGACAAGTTTATCAGTGAAGACGAAGCACTCCCACTGCCCATCAAAAGCGGCGGTGTTGTTTTATTCCATCCGCTGGTGCCGCATGGCTCGCTTGCCAACCAGACCCAGGGTTTTCGCTGGTCGTTTGATGTGCGCTACAACATCACCGGCCAAGCCACCGGCCGTGAGCATTTCCCCGACTTTATCGCCCGCAGCGCCAACACCCCCGATGCGGTGCTGAACGATTCTGATAAGTGGCTCGGCATGTGGCAGAAAACCCGCGCCGATCTTGCTGCCGCCCAACATGTCTCGCTGTATCGCTGGGACCAAACTGCGCCCTATTGCGCCTGAGGATTTTATGACAAACACCGTTCGCCTTGACCCCGCTGACAATGTTGTAACCGCCATCCGCCCGTTGGAAATTGGCACCGAAATTGAGGGCATCAAAGCCACTCAGATGATCCCGCGTGGCCATAAGATGGCTATGTCGGCGGTGAAAGAAGGCGAGCCTGTGCTGAAATACGCGCAAATTATCGGCTATGCCCGCGAAGATATTGCGCAGGGCACCCATGTCCACACCCACAATCTCGACTTTAGAAATGTCGAGATGCAATATGAGTTTGGCACCGATCTGCGCCCCATAGCGCCCGCCACAAAGCTAGACACTTTTATGGGCTTTCGCCGCGAAAATGGCAAAGTCGGCACGCGTAATTATATCGCGGTTATCACCTCGGTAAACTGCTCGGCAACGGCGGCCCGTATGATCTCCTCGCACTTCACGCCTGAGATTATGGCCAACTACCCCAATGTCGATGGCGTTGCCGCTTTCGTGCATGGCACGGGTTGCGGCATGGCAGGTTCTGGCGATGGTTTTGACGCGCTGCAACGGGTGATGTGGGGCTATGCCCGCAACCCCAATGTGGCTGGTGTGCTGATGGTTGGCCTTGGCTGCGAGATGAACCAGATTGACTGGCTGCTGGAAGCCATGGGCATTGAGCAAGGCCCGCTGTTCCACGCCATGAACATTCAGGATGTCGCCGGGCTTGCACGCACCGTTGAAATCGGCATCGACAAAATCTCCAAAATGCTGCCGCTGGCCAATGAATTTACCCGCACAAAGTGCCCGGCTTCCGAGCTGATGGTCGCACTGCAATGTGGCGGCTCCGATGCCTGGTCCGGCATTACCGCCAACCCCGCTGTTGGTTATGCCTGCGATTTGCTGGCCGCCCAGGGCGGCACCGGCGTGCTGGCTGAAACACCAGAAATTTACGGCGCAGAACATTTGCTGACCCGCCGTGCGGTTGACAATAAGGTTGGCGAAAAGCTGATCGGCCTTATCCGCTGGTGGGAAGATTATACCCTGCGCAACAAGGGCTCGATGGATAACAACCCAAGCCCCGGCAACAAAAAGGGTGGCCTGACCACCATTTTGGAAAAATCACTGGGCGCTGCGGCCAAGGGCGGCACAACACCGCTGACCGGTGTTTATAAATATGCCGAGCCCGTCACCGCCAAGGGTTTTACCTTTATGGATAGCCCCGGCTATGACCCGGCCAGCGTCACCGGCCAAATCGCCTCTGGCTGTAATCTGGTGGTGTTCACCACCGGGCGTGGCTCTGCCTTTGGCTCCAAGCCAAGCCCCACCATTAAAGTGGCCACCAACACCGAGATGTATAACCGCATGATAGGCGATATGGATGTCAATGCGGGCACGATGCTGGAAGGCGTCACCATTGAGGAAAAGGGCCGCGAAATTTACGAATTATTCCTGCGGGTTGCATCCGGGGAAGAGTCCAAATCCGAGGCTCAGGGCCTTGGTGATTATGAATTCGTTCCATGGCAAATCGGCGCGGTAATGTAACCCGGCCCAAGGTGCCATGAACTTCTAAAAGGATTAAAAAAATGAGCAAACCAACAATCGGATTTATTGGCCTCGGCCTGATGGGCAGTGCCATGGTGACACGCCTGCAAAGCCTCGGCTATTCCATAACTGTGGTGGCTAACCGCAGCCGCCCCAATGTCGACAAGGCTGTCGCTGCTGGCGCAACAGAAGTTAAAACGGCGCGTGAAGTGGCTGCCGCATCTGAAATCGTCATGTTCTGCATGGACACATCGGATTCCGTTGAATCGCGTGTTTATGGCGATGATGGCGTGTTGGCCGGTGTTCAGGAAAACGCTGTTGTCATCGATTTCGGCACATCCCTGCCCGGCTCCACCAAAAAGATCGGCGCTGATGTGGCTGAGAAATCAGCTCACTATATGGATGCCCCGCTTGGCCGCACGCCCAGCCATGGCCTTGAAGGCAAGCTGAACATTATGGCTGCTGGCGACAAGGCCACTTTTGATCGTGTTACGCCGATCCTCAATGATCTGGGCGAAAACGTATTTCATGTTGGCCCGCTGGGCGCTGGCCACACGCTGAAGCTGATCAACAACTTTTACGCCATGACAACGGCAATGGCGATGGCTGAAGCGTTTGCCATGGCCGATCTTGCCGGTCTGCCGCGCCAAACCCTTTATGATGTGATGTCTGCCGGGCCGCTTAAATCCGGCATGATGGATTTCATCCGCGCGCAGGCCATTGATGGCGACATTCAGCTGGCTTTCACCGTGGCAAATGCACGCAAGGATGTGGGCTATTATTCCAAAATGGCCGATGATTTGGATGTGCCAAGTCTGATGAGCTTTGCCGCCAAGAACACACTGGGCCTTGCAAAAGCGCAGGGTTATGGCGATCGTATGGTGCCAGAAATGGTCGACTACTTCGCTGAACTTTTCAAAAAATAAGTACTTTTACGGCTTGCCTAGACCTCTGGTTTACGGCTAGGCAAGTTGTATTAAGTAGTAATACAGTTGTCGATCGCGGGGAGTAGATACGCATGAAAACTTTAATCACTGGTGGCGGCGGGTTTCTTGGACAGAAATTGGCAAAAGCTCTTGCCGAAGTCGGCGAAGTTCGCGGCGAAAAAATCACCAGCCTGACCCTGTGCGATGTCGTGCCTCCGGCAAAAGTTGATGCCTCTTTCCCCGTTCAAACCGTCACAGCCGATATTTCCGACAAGGATGCGGCAGCAAAACTTTTTGCCGATAATCCCGATGTCATCTGGCACTTGGCGGCTGTTGTATCTGGCGCGGCCGAAGCTGATTTGGACTTGGGCATTCGCGTCAATTTGTTTGGCACGCTCAACATTCTTGAAGCTGCCCGCCATAGCGGCGTTGCGGCTGGCCGTGCGCCCATTGTGATCTACGCGTCATCTTGCGCCGTGCATGGCGGCGAAGAGCCAGAAGTTATTGTCGACGGTGTTGAGTTGAACCCGCAAACCTCTTACGGCGCGCAAAAAGCCATGGGCGAGCTGTTGCTCAATGATTATTCCCGTCGCGGTTTAATCGATGGCCGTGGCCTGCGCCTGCCAACAGTCTCTATCCGGCCCGGCAAAGCCAATGCGGCTGCCTCCAGCTTCATGTCATCGATTTTCCGCGACACATTGCAGGGCAACAAATCTAACTGCCCCGTGCCACGGGATTTCTCCGTATGGCACACCGCGCCGCGCACCATGATCCACAATCTCAAACACGCTGCGGAAATTGATGGCGCGGCCTTTGGTGCCAACCGCAATCTCAACCTGCCGGGGCGCACCGATTCCATTGGCGATATGATTGATGCCATGACCAGTGTTGCAGGCCCCGAGGCCGAAGCCCTGATTACCTGGGATACCGATCCGGTTATCGAGGCTATCGTGGTTGGCTGGCGCGCATTTTATCTGACCAACAAGGGCCTTTCCCTTGGCTTCAAGGCCGATGATTCCTTTGAAGATAGCGTCCGGTTCTTCCTGGAAGATGATATTGAAAAAGCTGCCGGATAATTTATCCGGCGATGCTTCACCGCGCTGAATAAAGCGCGGCCAATACGACAACGCCCAGCATGGCCAGTGCCATCAATATATTGATGCGAAACTGAATATGCGGGGCGAGGTCCAGCTTGCGAAGGCAATATTGGCTTTCAGGGCTGCGGCAGGTGAAAAATCAGGGCCTGTGTTAACATCCACCGACACCAGCGCA
>NVXB01000108.1 GCA_002746425.1 Hyphomicrobiales bacterium
GAAACCTACCCAAATGGCCGCTTTGCCCGCATCCATGACCCCGAAGATAACCCGGTGGAATTGTGGGAGCCGGCAATACCTGCGACTTAGCCAACCCTAGCGCACAATCGTCAGTGTTTTGGCGGCGCGGGTGATGCCTGTGTAGAGCCAGCGTTCGCGGTGTTCGCGGAAGGCAAAACTTTCGTCAAATAGCACGACATTATCCCATTGGGAGCCTTGGGATTTGTGCACGGTCAGCACATAGCCGAAATCAAATTCATCGGATTTGCGCCGCTCTGGCCAGGACAAATCACCTTCCTGACCCTGAAAGAATTCTGGCCGYACTTTKACGCGGGTYTGGCGCGATTTRACGCCTTGAATRATCGGMGGYGGATCGGGCAGCAGGCGYAAATCATAGAGRCCACCCCTGCCCTCCTTGGCGGAAACAACCACCCAGAGGCTACCATTTAGCAGGCCTTTTTTCTTGTTGTTGCGCAGGCAAATCAGCCGCTCATCCGGGTATGGCATWGCGCCTTCATARCCCTGCAGKGCRCGCATGCGGGCRTTGTAATTCATCCGYGTRATATTRCGGCCCACCAAGGCCTGATCGGCGTTCATCATGAAATCRGCRTCGATATCGCGTTTGGAAATCACCTGACTGTCGCCRTAYTGRCCAAAATCCAGTTGCTCGCCAGCGCGAATGCGCATCGACATTTCAATGATGGGATTGTCGCGGGCCTGCCGGTGTACTTCGGTSAGYAGATAATCYGGCTCGGCRTCGGTGAAAAARCCACCACCCTTGACCGGCGGMAGCTGYGCCGGRTCGCCCAGCACCAGCACTTTGGTGCCAAAAGACAGTAAATCCCGGCCCAAATCTTCATCCACCATTGAGCATTCATCAATGATGATCAGATCGGCTTTGCCTGCCGGGCTATCGCGGTTGATGAGAAAGCTTGGCTCTGCCACATCTTCTTCWGCGGGACGATAAATCAGGCTATGGATGGTGCCTGCGCCCTCACAACCCTTTTGGCGCAGGACATGGGCTGCCTTGCCGGTAAAGGCGGCAAATTCAACCGTGCCCACACCTTCGGCCAAATGGCGCGCCAGGGTGGTTTTGCCGGTTCCGGCATAGCCGAACAAACGAAACACCTGCTGCGCACTGTCGGATAACCATTCCGACACGCGCAAGAGAGCTTCATCTTGTTGCGGCGACCATTGCATCAGAGGTTTAATTCCTCGCGCAGCATTTCAAGTTCAAGCCATTGCTCTTCCTTGTCGCTCAGCGATGTTTGCGCGACGCCCAGCTTTTTGGCCAGTTCGGCAAAGCGATCCGGCTTTTTGCTGAAAAGGTTTGGCGTCGCCATCTCGTTTTCGATCTTGGCGATGGAAGCGGTCAGCGTGTCAATATCGCCGGGAAGCGTTTTGAGCGCGTGTTGCTGCTTGAAATTCAGCTTGCCCTTTTTCTTGGAGGGCGCAGTAGATTTAACCGCTTTTGCCTTTGGGCTTTTGTCGGTGCCAAGGCGTGAGCCGGGTTTGGAGCCGCGCTGGGTCAGCATRTCGCTATARCCACCGGCATAATCCTGCCACTCGCCATCGCCATCRCTCACCARCACGCTGGTCACYGTGCGGTCGATGAAATCCCGRTCATGGCTGACCAGAATAACCGTGCCTGAATAATCCGCGATCAGCTCTTGCAGCAAATCCAGCGTGTCCARATCCARATCATTGGTTGGCTCATCGAGCACCAGCARRTTGGATGGTTTGGCCAGCGAACGGGCCAACATGGCRCGCGCGCGCTCACCACCSGACAATTTGCCAACGGCGGTGCGKGCCTGCTCTGGTGAAAACAGAAAATCCTTCATATAGCCGATCACATGGCGTGGTTGATCWCCCACCATAACCTGRTCGCCGCCACCGGCTGTCAGCACGTCTTTCAGGCTCATATTGGGRTCRAGCTGCTCGCGCTTTTGGTCCAGCGTCAGCATTTCRATGTTCGCGCCRAAYTTGATGTCTCCGCTGTCGGGCGCTAATTGCCCGGTCARCARGTTMACCAGCGTGGTTTTACCCGCGCCATTKGGGCCRACAATGCCRATRCGRTCRCCGCGATTAACGCGGATCGTCATATCGCGCACAATGGTGCGWCCATCATAGGCTTTGGCAACATTCTTGGCTTCGATCACACGCTTGCCAGAGGCCTCGGCCTCACTGGCCTGCATATCGACRGAGCCRGTACGGCGGCGCAGATTRCGGCGTGTRTCRCGCAAATCATGCAAGCCTTGCAGGCGGCGCACATTRCGCTTACGCCGSGCGGTCACGCCATAGGTCAGCCAATGCTCTTCRCGCACAATTTTGCGGTCCAGCTTRTGYKSWKCCWGMKCTTCWWSYTCMWASRYYTYATCRCGCCAAGCCTCGAACGAGGCAAAGCCTTCATTGATGCGGCGGGTCCGGCCGCGATCAATCCATACGGTGGATGTGGTCAGGCGCTGCAAAAAAGCCCTATCGTGACTGATCAGCACAAAAGCCGAGCGCAGGGATGCCAGCTCGCGCTCCAGCCATTCGATGGTTGGCAAATCAAGGTGATTGGTTGGTTCATCCAGAAACAGAATGTCAGGCTCCGGGGCCAAAACCTTTGCCAGCGCCACGCGGCGGCCCTCGCCGCCAGACAAGTTCGCTGGGTTTTCTTCGCCGGTCAGGCCCAACTCGCTGAGCAGATAGGCGGCGCGATAGGCGTAATCGCCATCGGTCAAGCCCTCTTCAACATAGGCCAGCGTTGTATCGAAGCCAGAAAAGTCGGGCTCTTGCGGCAAATAACGAATGGTGGTGCCGGATTGCATAACCGGCTTGCCCTTGTCGGCTTCAACAAGCCCCGCAGCGATTTTGAGCAGGGTGGATTTACCCGAACCATTACGGCCAACAAGCGCAATGCGCTCGCCTTCATGGATGAGCAATTCAGCGCCCTCCAGCAATGGCGTGCCGCCAAAGGTCAGATGAACATTTTGTAGTGTTAAAAGTGGAGCGGCCATAAAATCTCAGGAATCGATAAGGAATTTGCCCCTATATGCGGTATGGCAGGCGTGGATGCAAAGGCTGTGCACGCTACAGCGACATTATTTTGGAAGAATGCCGTGCAGCAATATGGTTTCCAGCGTGTTTTGCGCRTTATTAAAGCGCTGYTCCGGCGTGTCATTGCCAAGCAAWGCRGAAATCTGCACCTCAAAATCAGCATAATGCTGGGTGGTGGCCCAMAGCATRAAAATCAAATGATAMGGGTCCATGCGGTTSAGYTTRCCCGCCTTGCACCAGCCATTAATGACCCGCGTTTTCTCTTCCATGAGCGGYTTTAGATTGTTCCTCAACACATCGCCCACCAAAGGGGCGCCATGGAGAATTTCATTGGCAAACARRCGCGAATCCTGGGGKCGTTCKCGGGACATCAGCAATTTGGCCCGCATATAGGCCARGATTTGCTCTGCCGGATCACCGTCRGGGTCCARCTCGCCCAAGGGYTCCACCCARCGCGCCAGAACCAAYTCTAAGACCGCGATATACAAATCGCGYTTGGTGCGRAAATAATACAGCAAATTGGGCTTGGTCATGCCCGCCGCTTTGGCAAGYTGATCYACSGTGGCACCYTTAAAMCCGGCCGAGGCAAACACGCTGATGGCCGTGTCCAGAATACGTTCCCGGTTRCGCAGYTGTATGCGTGTTGGYTTGCTTTGTTTTCCGCCAGCGCCCACTTTGGTTTTACCCCCAATTTTAGCGTCAGAATTCAACTCACTCAAAACCATATTTCTTGCCATTTTATACTTTATTTCAATTRCTTGCGGCTATTCYMAAAAAWTCRCCARCACCMGYRRMAACAACCCTTTGCYGAAAGGCACCAAAAGGGCTTGTGGGCTTTYCAGATTMTGKCTAACCTCTTGTTTGACCATTTGGTCAGAAATCGTGTTTTACCTAATGGTGCCTTGGTGAAAAAGTCAATTGTGGCTTATGCCAATCTGGTATCAAATAGCACCGTSAAACACTTCTGATTGGATCTATTGTGTGAGGAGCAGGCGCACATCATGACGATACAACAACCACCCAAGAATAATTCTCTTGAAGCTTTCTGGATGCCTTTTACCGCCAACAGGCAGTTTAAGGAAAACCCGCGCATGTTCGTGGGCTCCAAAGATATGCATTACACCACCTCTGATGGGCGCGAAGTGCTGGATGGCACCGCTGGCCTTTGGTGCGTGAATGCGGGCCATTGCCGCCCTAAAATCACCGAGGCTATTCAAAAACAGGCCGCTGAGCTGGATTATGCCCCCGCATTTCAGATGGGCCACCCAAAAGCTTTTGAGCTGGCGGAACGCCTGATCACCTATATGCCGGATGATATCAACCATGTGTTTTACACCAATTCCGGGTCGGAATCGGTTGAGACCGCGCTTAAAATTGCGCTGGCCTATCACCGTGCCAAGGGTCAGGGCGAGCRCTTTCGTCTGATTGGCCGTGAGCGCGGCTATCACGGCGTCAACTTTGGCGGCATTTCGGTGGGCGGTATCGTCTCCAACCGCAAAATGTTTGGCACATTGCTGACCGGTGTTGATCATATGCCGCACACCCACGACCTTGCCAAAAACGCGTTTACGCGCGGCGAGCCAGAGCATGGCGCAGACCTTGCTGATGAGCTGGAACGGATTTGCACATTGCATGACCCATCCACCGTAGCGGCTGTTATTGTGGAACCGGTTGCCGGTTCAACGGGCGTTCTCATTCCGCCAAAGGGCTATTTGCAGCGCCTGCGCAACATTTGCGACAAGCATGGCATTTTGCTGATTTTTGATGAGGTCATCACTGGCTTTGGCCGTCTTGGTTCTCCGTTTGCCACCCAGCATTTTGGCGTCACACCAGATATTGTCGTGACTGCAAAAGGCCTGACCAACGGCGTTGTGCCGATGGGCGCGGTGTTTGTGCGTGATGATATTTATGATGCCTTCATGCAGGGCCCGGAAAACATGATTGAATTTTTCCATGGCTACACCTATTCGGGCAATCCAATTGCTTCGGCGGCAGCCCTTGGCACGCTGGATACTTATGAAGAAGAAGGCCTGTTTGARCGCGGCCAGGAGATGGGGCAATATTGGGAAGATGCGCTGCATTCRCTCAAAGACCTGCCGCATGTCATCGATATCCGCAATATCGGGCTGATCGGCGCGATTGAGYTSGAGCCRATTGCSGGYGCRCCAACCAAGCGGGCGTTCAACTGCTTTTTRGAAGCTTATGAGCGAAATCTGCTTATTCGCACGACAGGCGATATTATCGCYCTATCTCCCCCATTGATCATTGAGAAATCACACATCGACTTCCTGATCGACACGCTTGCGGGCGTGTTGAAGGACGCCGCTTAAATAATTGAGGAAATTCAGCCCTATGGCACGCGTCAATAATATCATTCATGGCATATCYCATGTCAGCCAGAGCAACCGCACGCTAACCCTGTTYAACCCGGCAACGGGTGAGGAAAATGGCGARGTTGGYCTGTCCACGGCAGAGGAACTTGATCTGGCSGTTAAATCYGCCAAGGAAGCCCTGCCAGGCTGGGCCAATTTGCCGCCGCTGAAGCGTGCAAGCTTCATGTTCAAGTTCAARTATTTGRTTGATCAGAACGCCGACCGTATTGCCGAMGCCATYTCCATGGAACATGGCAAAACGCACCCCGATGCTTTGGGCGAAGTRCAACGCGGCATCGAAGTKGTGGATTTTGCYTGCGGCATTCCKCATCTKYTRAAGGGYGAATATTCGCGCAATGTYGGMCCRTCAGTGGATACCTATTCTGATCGTCAGGCGCTTGGTATTGTGGCGGGTATCACCCCGTTCAACTTCCCGGCCATGGTGCCATTGTGGATGTACCCAATTGCGGTAGCATGCGGCAATTGCTTCATCCTGAAACCATCTGAAAAAGACCCCACTGCCGCCAATATTATGGCAGAGCTGTTTCAGGAAGCTGGTTTTCCCAAAGGCGTTCTTAACGTTGTTCATGGCGACAAGGATGTTGTGAATGCAATTCTGGCGCATAAGGACATCAAAGCGATTTCCTTTGTTGGCTCCACACCGATTGCTGAATATGTCTATCACACCGGCACAGCTAACAATAAGCGCGTGCAGGCTCTTGGCGGCGCGAAAAACCATATGGTTATCATGCCTGACGCCGATATGGACAAAGCCGCTGATGCCCTTATGGGCGCAGGCTACGGTTCTGCCGGCGAGCGCTGCATGGCGATTTCCGTTGCCGTTCCCGTGGGTGATGAGACGGCTGACAAGCTGATCGAACTGTTGAAACCACGCATTGAAAGCCTGAAGATTGGACCTGCGTCTGATTCAAGTGCCGATATGGGACCGCTGGTTACCAAGCAGCACATGGACAAGGTTGTTGGCTATATTGATGCGGGCGAAAAAGAAGGTGCTGATCTGGTTGTTGATGGCCGTGGGCTAAGCCTGCAAGGCTATGAAAATGGCTATTTTGTTGGCGGCACGCTGTTCGATAACGTCACCACCGATATGAGCATCTACAAGGAAGAAATCTTTGGGCCGGTGCTGTCTGTTGTGCGGGCAAAATCCTTTGATGAAGCCACGCAGATGATCAACGATCATGAGTTTGGCAACGGCACCGCCATCTTCACCCGCGATGGTGATACGGCGCGCAGCTTTGCCGATGGTATTGAAGTTGGCATGGTGGGCATCAATGTGCCTATTCCGGTGCCGGTGGCATACCATTCCTTTGGTGGCTGGAAGCGTTCGCTGTTTGGCGATCATTCCATCTACGGCATGGAAGGCGTGCGTTTCTATACGCGCCTCAAAACCATTACATCGCGTTGGCCCGGCGGCATCAAGGATGGTGCTGTCTTCACGTTCCCAACCATCTAAACGAACGACTTAAACGCAAAGGCAATGATCATGGCAGCTCCTTCAGACAATCTCAAAATCAATGGCGACCGTCTTTGGGAGATGCTCATGGACATGGCAAAAATTGGCCCCGGCATCGCCGGGGGCAATAACCGCCAAACCGTTACTGATGAAGATGGCGAAGGCCGCGCGCTGTTCCAAAAATGGTGCGAAGACGCTGGCATGACCATGGGCCTCGACCAAATGGGCAACATGTTCATGCGCCATGAAGGCACCGATCCTGATGCCCTGCCCGTCTATGTCGGCTCGCATCTGGATACCCAGCCAACTGGCGGTAAATATGATGGCGTGCTCGGCGTGTTGGCTGGCCTCGAAATCATCCGCACGCTGAATGATCTGGATATCAAAACCAAACATCCGATTGTCGTCACCAACTGGACCAACGAAGAAGGCACGCGCTATGCGCCTGCCATGCTTTCCTCCGGCGTTTTTGCGGGCATGCACACTCAAGAATGGGCCTATGACCGCGAAGACAGCGAAGGCCTGAAATTCGGCAATGAGCTGGAACGCATCGGCTGGAAGGGTGATGAGAAAGTCGGCGACCGCAAGATGCACGCTTTCTTTGAGCTGCATATTGAGCAAGGCCCCATCCTTGAATCTGAAGGCAAGGAAATCGGCGTTGTCACCCACGGCCAGGGCCTTTCCTGGACGCAGGTAACTATTACCGGCAAGGACAGCCACACCGGCTCAACCCCCATGCCCATGCGAAAAAATGCCGGGCTTGGCATGGCGCGGGTGCTGGAGCTGGTTGAAGAGATCGCCTGGTCTCACGCGCCGGATGCTGTAGGCGCGGCGGGCCATATCGAGGTTTATCCCAACAGCCGCAACGTGATCCCCGGCAAGGCCGTATTCACCATCGATTTCCGCTCACCGCAACTGGATGTCATCTCCGATATGGAGCAGCGTTTGCGCATTGGTGCCAAGGAAATCTGCGACGATATGGATATGGATATCGAGTTTGAAAAGGTCGGCGGGTTTGATCCGGTAACCTTTGACGAAAACTGCGTTTCGGCCGTGCGCAACGCGGCTGAGCGCCTTGGCTACAGCCACCGCGATTTGATTTCTGGCGCGGGCCATGATGCCTGCTGGATCAACCGCGTGACACCAACCGCCATGATCATGTGCCCCTGCGTAGACGGGTTATCGCACAACGAAGCCGAAGAAATTTCGCCTGAATGGGCAAAAGCGGGCGCAGACGTGTTGTTCCACGCCGTCGTCGAAACCGCTGAGATAGTTGAATAGGGAGAGACATCAATGACCACAGTCATAAAGGGCGGCACTGTAATTGCCGCGGATCGTACCTATAAGGCCGATGTGCTGATTGATGGCGAAACCATCGTTGCTGTTGGTCCTGATCTGGAAGGCAGCGAGACCATTGATGCTTCTGGCTGCTACTTGATGCCGGGCGGTATTGATCCGCATACCCATCTGGAAATGCCTTTTATGGGCACCCATTCCACCGATGATTTTGACACTGGCACCGCAGCGGCCCTTGCGGGCGGCACCACCATGGTTGTGGATTTCTGTTTGCCAGACCCTAATGGCGGTCTGCTTGATCCGTTGCAGCAATGGTATCAAAAAGCTGGCAAAGCGCGCACCGATTATTCGTTCCACATGGCCATTACCGGCTGGAGCGAACAAGTTTTCAACGACATGCCAAAAGTCGTCGCCGAGGGCATCAATACTTTTAAGCATTTCATGGCCTATAAAGGCGCGCTGATGGTGGATGATGACGAAATGTTCGCATCTTTCTCCCGCTGCGCCGAACTTGGTGCAATGCCACTTGTCCATGCCGAAAACGGTGATGTGGTGGCACATATGCAGCAAAAGCTGCTGGCAGAGGGCAATAATGGCCCTGAAGCGCACAGCTATTCCCGCCCGCCCGAAGTGGAAGGCGAAGCTGCTAATCGTGCGATCATGATTGCCAATCAGGCCGGTGTTCCGCTGTATATTGTGCACGTATCTTGCGAGCAGACCCATGAAGCCATCCGCCGCGCGCGCCAAAACGGTATGCGCGTGTTTGGTGAGCCGCTGGTGCAGCATTTAACGCTGGATGACAGCGAATATCAAAACGCCGATTGGGACTATGCCGCACGCCGCGTGATGTCTCCGCCTTTCCGCAATAAAATGCATCAGGATGGCCTTTGGGCAGGCCTCGCCTCAGGCAGTCTGCAAGTGGTCGCGACTGACCATTGCGCTTTCACAACCGAGCAAAAACGCTTTGGCCTTGGTGATTTCACAAAAATTCCAAACGGCACGGGCGGTCTTGAGGACCGTATGCCGGTGTTGTGGACCAGAGGCGTGCGCACGGGTCGTTTGACCATGAATGAGTTTGTGGCTGTCACCTCAACCAATATCGCTCGTATCCTAAACATGTATCCCAAAAAGGGCGCGATCATGCCCGGCGCAGATGCTGATATTGTGGTCTGGGACCCCGATGCATCCAAAACCATTGAAGCGAAAACTCAAAAATCCGCTATTGATTACAATGTGTTCGAAGGTTTTGAAGTTACCGGCCTGCCGTTGATGACGCTTAGCCGCGGCGAAGTTGTGTTCAAGGAAGGCGATGTGATGGGCGAAACCGGACGTGGACGCTTTATCAAGCGCGAAGCCAATCCGCCGGTCAATCAGGCGCTTTCGACGTGGAARGATTTGACCAGTCCTCGTAAGGTAGAACGCACAGGCATCCCGGCATCCGGGGTGTGATCGACAAATTCAGCCGGTGTGGTATGTCACACCGGCTTTTTTATAAAGACCGAGTTCAGGAYCMGYAATGACACAAGCCCAAGCTGCACAATCGGAAAAACGAGTACTCGTTGAAGCCAAGGATTTGTCCCTGACCTTCCAGACCAATGAYGGCCCGGTTCATGCTCTRTCGCATATTGATCTAAAAGTTGAAGAAGGCGARTTTGTYTCTTTTATCGGSCCATCSGGCTGTGGCAARACCACATTATTGCGCGTCATYGCMGATCTGGAAAAGCCAACMRRYGGCGATATYTCKGTCTATGGCATGACSGCYGAGCAGGCCCGCCTGCAGCGCGCYTATGGCTATGTATTTCAGGCCGCGGGGCTTTATCCGTGGCGCACCATTGCCAARAACATTGCCCTGCCACTGGAAATCATGGGCATTGGCAAGAAAGAGCGCGAAGAGCGTATTKCCAAAAAYATGGAGCTGGTTGGYCTGACCGGTTTTGAAAACAAGTTTCCGTGGCAATTGTCCGGCGGCATGCAGCAGCGYGCATCAATTGCCCGCGCRCTGGTGGTTGAGCCKRATTTGATGYTGATGGATGAGCCATTTGGCGCRCTGGATGAGATTGTCCGCGACCATCTGAATGAGCAATTGCTGCAATTATGGGCCAAGRCCAACAAAACCGTTGTGTTCGTCACCCATTCCATTCCCGAGGCCGTGTTTTTATCGACCCGAATTGTGGTGATGTCGCCACGCCCCGGCCGCATTCACGATGTGATTGATTGTAATTTTCCAAAAGATCGCACGCTGGATATCCGCGAAACACCAGAGTTTCTGGAAGTTGCACATCGTGTGCGCATTGGCCTTCGCGAGGGGCATTCCTATGAGGATTAACCTCAATCATTGCATGGCCACCTCACGCAGCATTTCGGCTTGCGCAACGCATAATATTGAAGATTTTTTGTCCGATACTCGTTTTAAGAGACTGGGTTGGGGCTTTTCCCAAAGAACTGTTTTTTATCAAAATTTATTTATTTGGAGATTTTTTATGTCCGAGCAGATTGATGAGACTTATGAAACTGCGAAAAAGGCAATTCGCAACAAATACCTCGGCAATACCGCGCTAACTGTCGCGATTTGGGCCGGCCTGGTGATCTACATGCTTTCCACGCAAGGGGAAGATGGGCCAAACACAACACGGGCCATGATGCTTGCGATTGGCGCGTATTCGAGCATTATCTGGGCCCCGCTACTGATGTTCTTCGAGCGGCGCAGCTATAATCGCGAAATGAAAAAACTGAATGAGAATAAGGACACGTAGAAATTGGTTGAGATGGCAGCACACATAAAGGCAAATGCGGAATGATCAGCAGAACAATCCTGCCCGTCACGACGGTATTGCTTGCTATTCTAGCGATTTGGTATTTTAGCGCGGTTATGCTGAACACGCCTTTCCAGAAAAAGCTGGATGTGCGCGCGGAGCTTAACCCCACCACGCAGGAATTTGTGATTTCGACACTCAATCAAAAGCGCCCGGTATTGCCCTCACCGCATCAGGTTGCGGAAAATTTGTGGGACACGATTTTCAATCAGAAAATCACCTCCAAACGGTCGCTGGTTTATCACAGTTCTGTCACGCTTTCCTCAACCCTGCTGGGCTTCATCATGGGCACGCTGCTGGGTGTTATCCTGGCAACGGTCATCGTGCATGTGACATCCATGGAAAAAAGCCTGATGCCRCTGATCATCACCTCGCAGACGATACCGATCCTYGCCATCGCGCCGATGGTTATTCTGGTGCTGGATGCRTTTGGCGTRCGCGGGYTGTTTCCMAARGCGTTGATATCGACGTACCTGTCGTTCTTCCCGGTCACGGTTGGCATGGTCAAGGGGTTGCGGTCGCCGCAAATTGATCATCTGGATTTGATGCACACTTATAGCGCCAGCAAATGGCAGACCTTTTGGAAGCTGCGCTGGCCCTCATCCCTGCCCTATCTGTTTACCAGCATGAAGGTGGCCGTGGCYATTTCGYTGGTSGGTGCCATTGTTGGYGAGCTGCCAACGGGCGCTGTTGCGGGCCTTGGTGCGCGTYTKCTMGCKGGCTCTTATTATGGCCAGACAGYGYTGATCTGGTCKGCCYTGTTGATGGCGGCGTTTTGCGCAGCCATGCTGGTGGCGCTGGTGGGTGTCGTCGAGAAAATAGTGAATAAACGCATGGGGATTGTCCAATGAGCCTCATGACATCACAATCATCGGCAAACCCGCTCACCTTGTATAAAAACATACCCCCAAAATGGCGCCAGCCGCTGCTTTGGATCGCTGTTATAATTACAATTATCGGCGTGTTTTTGCCCTTTGGTTATATCGCCGATAAGGGCTCCGATGTGCTCGCCCCGTTGCGCTCCCCCTCGGCGCTCAGCATTTTTACAATTGGCGCAGCATTCGCCTCCGTTCGGTTTCAAAACTGGCTGGGCGATGTGGTACTGCTGTTTATCTCATCCTTTGTAGTGGGGCTGTTATTGGCTTTCCTGCCCGCCTTTGTTGGCGAGGCAAGCTGGGGCTTCTGGCTGCTACTGATCGCCTGTTGGTTGCTGGCGTGGCAAGCCGTTACGCGTCTATCGGCCCACAAGCTGCGCAGCCCGGCGCAAAACTGGCTCAATTTGCTGATCCCGGTCATTTTCGGCGTTTGGATTTTGTGCCTGTGGCAAGCCATTGTGGTTGGCGCGGGTGTGCCCTTTGTGCTGATACCGCCGCCAAGCCAGATTGGCATGCGTATTGCCGGTTCCCTGCCCACGCTTTGGGCGGATTTCCAACAAACCTTTTTGCTGGGCGTGATACCGGGCTTTATCATCGGTTGCGGCTCTGGATTTTTGGTGGCTGTGCTGGTAGATAAAGTGCCGTTTCTGAGACGCGGACTGCTGCCCGTTGGCAATTTGGCCTCTGCCCTGCCCATTGTTGGCATGGCCCCGATTATGGTGATGTGGTTTGGCTTTGGCCCCGGCTCCAAAATAGCCGTTGTGGTTGTGATGATCTTCTTCCCGATGCTGGTTAACACGGTGGCAGGCTTTGCTGCCGCTGGCGCAATGGAGCGTGATTTGATGCGCACCTACGCCGCCAATTACGGGCAAACGCTGACAAAATTAAGGCTGCCAACGGCCATGCCGTTTATCTTTAACGCTCTCAAAATCAATTCAACTCTGGCG